>JAFASL010000614.1 GCA_019244535.1 Alphaproteobacteria bacterium | reverse complement strand
ATTGCCTGCGACCTTCGGCTACAAGCCGGCGGTGTGGATCGACGAGATGATCCGCCACGTGCAAAGGCTGCGTGAGATTGCGCCGCGCCTGTTTGTTGCGATGCTCGGCGGCGGCGCCGGCACCTTCGCCTCGCTCGGCGCGCAGGGACCCGCGGTGCAGGCCGGGATGGGCAAGCATCTCGGCATGCCCCCGATGCGGGTGCCGTCCCGCACCCTGGGCGACCACTTGGCTGAGAACATTTGCCTCTTAGCCCTCATCGCCGGGACCGCCGGCAAGATTGCGCGCGAGATATACACGCTGATGAAAACCGAATTCGGCGAGGTCGAGGAGCCGGTGCCGCCCGGCACCGTTGGCAGCTCGACGATGCCGCAGAAGCGCAACCCCAAGCTCTGCCAGGATGTCATCGCCGCTGCGGCCGAGGTGCGCGCTGCCGTGCCGCTGGCATTGGAGGCAATGCAGACCGAGCACGAGGCGGACCGCACGACGAGCCTGATCATGGAGGCCGCCGAAGCCCGCGCCGCGATCGGGTTGGGCGACGCCCTTGCTCGGCTTGTCGAGGTCTTGCGCGGCTTGCGCCTGGATCCCGAGCGCATGCGCCGCAACCTCGATTTGGGCGGCGGGCTGATCATGGCCGAGGCCGTGATGCTGAAGCTCGGCGCACAAATCGGTCGACAGCACGCCCACGACGTCGTCTACGACGCCGCACAGGCGGCCTTTCTCGAAAATCGGTCATTTGCAGACCTTCTCGCTGCGGACCCGCGCGTAACCGCACACCTCGACCAGAACGCTATTGCCGCGCTTCTCGACCCGGCCGCCTATACGGGGCTCTGCGCCGAAATGGCGCGCGACGCCGCTACCCGTGCCCGCGCCACCGCCGCCGAGATCGGAAGAGACTGAGCCCCTGGAAGAAAGAGAATGCTATGCCCGACCAACGAACAGTAGCCGTCTATACCGACTACAAGAGCCCATACGCCTATCTGGCGAAGGACCTCGTTTACGAATTGGAGCGAGACTTTCCGGTGCGGATCGATTGGCTGCCTTACCGGCTCGATATTCCGAGCTTTCTCGGCTCTGCCAGGGTCGACGACAACGGCCAGGTCATCGAGGAAGACCGCAGCGGGCATCAATGGCGCCGGGTGCGCTACAGTTATATGGATTGCCGCCGGCAGGCACGCAAACGCGACCTTGTTATCCGCGGCACGCAAAAGATCTGGGACTCGACGCTGGCGCTGTGCGGCATGCTATACGCCAAGGGTCAAGGCCAGCGGGTACTCCGGCGCTATCACGACGCGGTTTTCGAGCGCTTCTGGAAGCGGGAGCTCGACATTGAGGATCCCGGCGTGATCGCACGGGTGCTCGCAGAAGCCGGCGCCGATATTACAGAATTTACCGATTACGCCGCAGGTTCCGGCCGAAGTGAGGTTGACGGCATTTGCCGAGATGCCGAGGCGATCGGGGTGTTTGGCGTCCCGACCATTGTCGTCAATGGCGAGCTGTTCTGGGGCCGCGAGCACCTGCCCGACATCCGAGATATGCTCGGCACCGGTGCGTAGGACTTCCCTTACCGAGGGCTGCCGCTGGACGGGCTCAGGTAAACGATCGCGACAGCCGTGACGAGCAGCACAATGGCCTGTGCTCCGAGCTGCGGCACCGTAAAACTCATGATCAAGCAAAATATGTCCGCACCGCCGAGGATTGCCGACAGCAACCGCAGAGCCAGCCGCGACAGCATGAGACCGAGCATCAGCGTCCGCTTAGCCGCCCGCCGGATCTGACGGCGGAGAAGGCGACGCGCAAGCCGGGGCGCATCTCTATCAAGCTGCGCACGACGATCAGCCCGATCGCCGCATCTAACGCCAGCAACATCAACAGCGGCGCGGTGGTCACGCCGAAGATCATGATCAGTGTTTCGACCACGATGCACCACCCGAAAAGGCGCAACAGCCGCCGCAACTGGCTCTCCTCGACCATTCATTAAATTCTAATTAAATTCGCGCCACCTTTCTCTGAAATTGATAGTTAAAAACCGCTCAGGGACAAGAAAAACCTTAAGGAGGAGCTAGACCGAATTGGTGCGGTCTCATCGCGGGCACTTTACCCGACGAAGCAATCCTGTCCGAGAAGCGCCTTGTGAAGCCTCCTCCAGCTCACTGGAACCGCAGTGGCGCTCCAGAACGGGATCAACCGAAATAAGAGCCGCCGTTCACGTGCAACGTCTGGCCGGTCACAAAACCCGCGTCGTCCGAGGCCAGAAAGAGCCCGGCGCGGGCGACTTCCTCCGGACGCGCCATACGCCCGAGCGGGATTGCCCGCGCCGCCTCGGCGAGTTCTGCCTCGCTGCTGCCGTAACGCGGCTGGGCGGTGTCGGTGAGACCGGGAGCAATGGCATTGACCCGGATCCGGTAGGGCGCCAGCTCCAGCGCCATCGCCCGCGTCATCGACAAGACGCCGCCCTTGCTCGCGACGTAATGCACGCCGCGCGGCGAGCTGCGGAATGCCGCGCCCGAGGTCAGGTTGATGATGACGCCCGGCCGGCCGGCCGCGACCATCGCTTTGGCCGCGGCTTGCGCGCAAAAGCACGCGCCCTTCAGATTTACATCGAGAACGTAGTCCCAGTCGCTTTCCGTTATCTCAAGGAACGGGACACGCGGAAAGACCCCGGCATTGTTGATCAGAACATCGACCGGCCCCAGCCCTTGTTGAACGGCGGCCACCATTGTCCGCGTCTGCGCGATGTCTGCAACGTCGGCCTTGACCGCCAGCGCACGCCGCCCCTGACTGCGGACCTGATCCCCGACGCTCTCTGCCGCGCCCTCGTCATCGAGCCAATTGATTGCGACATCGGCGCCGGCTCTGGCGAATTCGACCGCCATAGCGCGGCCGATCCCCTGCTGCGCACCGGTGACCAGTACCACCTTGCCGGCACATTGCATCTCTAGTCCCAGATCTTTTCGGTCAGTGGCAGGCCACGGATGTCATCGCTGCCGAGTGGGCGATCGGGGGCGATGCCCTCCTGCTCCAAAAGCGCGGCCACCTGCCGGGTGTGCTGGGTCGAGTGCCAGACCGTGCGCTCGAACATCTCATGCCGCGAAGTGTCGCCAAAATAGGTCGGCACCGGCCGCGCAAAATCCTCGTCTGCGGCCCGCTCC
>JAFASL010000796.1 GCA_019244535.1 Alphaproteobacteria bacterium | reverse complement strand
GGGGCTCAGAACGTTGTTGTCTCATATACCGCCGGCTATTCGACGACTCCGCCTGAACTCGCGCAAGCCTGCATCGAGCTCGTGGCGCTGCGGTACCGGGAACGGACCCGCATCGGTGAAGTCTCGAGATCACTGGGGGGTGCTGAGACTGTCACCTACGCGCAGAAAGATATGAGCGATGCGACCAAGACTCTGCTACAGCAATATCGCCTAGTCGCACCGATCGCTACGATCCAGCCGGTCCCAGAAGCCGCCGCTGGTGGTGCCGCGCCGGTATAAAAGGCGCCAATGATCACGGGACGTATTGTCGGGGATGATGCCGTGATCGCTTGGCTGCGCGGCGTCACCGACGCAGCCGCTTCAGGACTCGCCCGGGCGATCAGCGAGCTCTGCCTCGATCTGCAGCGGAAGTTGCTCCGGTCGAATGCCGATCTGCAGATCGATCAAAGCGGCGACCGGATCGCTGGCATCATTTTTGGTGAGGACAACCATCGCGCCGCTCGCGAGCGCCGCGCGGCTGTTCCTGGCGACCTGAGAGCGCACCTTCGCCGGGCGAAAGAGGCGTCAAGAAGCGGGATAACAGACAATGCAATCAAATTTCCGTCTTACCGTCGCCGGATCGAGCCTCCACAGCCTTCATTTTTGAGTTCAGCGCTCGAGGATATGGATCCAGAGATCCGCGATCGAGTGGGAGACGCGTTGCGCGAAGCAGTGGAGCGATGAGCCTGCGTCTCTCGTAACATTCGTCCAGGGACAGCAGGCTACCCGGCAGCTCAGACCGGCGGGCACCAGAGTCATTCAAGCAAACTCGGCTGATGATAATTCGTGAATCGATATACTCCACGCTGTGGGAGCTCGGCGCCAGCGCGGCCCAGTTCACCAGCGCAAACCGGCGCTTGCGGCATTGGGCCGACGTCACGCCCGCCGAGCAGCCGGCATTGTTCATGAGCGAAAGAGGCGGCCACGCGACGGTAAAGAAGCTTGGCGCTTCAATCGTATGGACACTTTACGCCGACTTTTACATTTACGCACATTCGAGCGACCCTTATTTGGCCCCTGCAGCGATTTTGAACCCGCTACTCGATGCGCTGGAAGCTGCACTGTCGCCTTCACCGGTGACTGGGATCCAGAATTTGGGGCTGCCTCAAATGGTTCAGCACGCCTACATATCGGGCAAGGTTCAGACCGATGAAGGGGTTCTCGGCGATCAGGCCATAGCCATCGTACCGGTCGAAATCCTCTGCGCGTGACGTCGGAGACCTGAGCAAGCCAATACAGTCGCGCTTACGCGACTGCAATTTCCGTTATTGAGCCTTGTTTCGCAGGAGTAGCCAGTGGCCGAGGAAGACTACAACACCGACCGAGCCGTCGCGGCTGACGCGATCGAACAGCTCATTGAGCGCTGGTGGGCCGACCATTTTCCGGGCTCGGCCGTTGCCCGCTACACGCAGGCTTGGAACATCGCCCACGCCGCAAAGGAGGCACTGAAGCGGCTCTTGAGAGGGAGTACTTGACATGCAATTGAGCTTCGGGTCCGGCGCAGTCTGGGGCGAACGCACCGACGTCGTCGGCTCCGGCATCGGCCCGCGCCAGTTCGGCGTCCTGCAGGATATCCAGATCGATTTCGACTGGTCCGAAAAGGAGCTTTACGGCCAACTGCAGTTTCCCGTGGCAATCGCGCGCGGACAGGGAAAGATCACCGGCAAGGCAAAATTCGCGCAGATACTGGGCTTGCTGTATTCGGATATCTTTTTCGGGGTCACGCCGGCCACGGGGCAGTTCGCGGTATCGCAGCTTGAAGCCGGGATGGTCCCCGCTACGACGCCGTACACCGTCATCGCAGCCAACGCCGCGAACTACAATGACGATCTCGGTGTCAGCTATGCCGGGAGCGGCAAGCGCTTCAACCGGGTCACGACGCCCTCGGCTGCCGGCCAATATTCGGTCAATTTTGCCACCGGGCTATACACTTTCTCCTCTGCCGATGCCAGCGCTGCGGTCTTGATCTCGTACACATACAACATCGCTACGAGCGGCAATAAGCTGACGCTCTCGAACCAGCCAATGGGTGTCACCCCCACTTTCAAGGCGACATTCTATAGTGCCTATAATGGCAGTGGCACCGCCCTCCGTCTCAACGCCTGTACGGCAAATAAATTGTCGCTGCCGACGAAACTCGATAACTGGACGATCAACGAGCTCGACTTCACCGCTTTTGCCGACGCCTCCGGAACGATCGGCTATTTGAGCACCGTCGAGTGATGATCCCCGGTGTGTCAGTTGTCATGGGCGGCGAGGAGTGGGTGGTGCCGCCGCTCACCCTCGGCCAGCTTCGCCGGCTGATGCCGCAGGTACGGCAACTCACCGAAATCGGTGCTTCGATGGGCGAGGCGCAGATCGCGGTGCTGGTAGACATCGTGACGGCCGCGCTCCAACGCAACTATCCCGAGACGACCCCGGAGAAGGTCGAAAATCTGCTTGATCTCGGTAACGCGAGTGCAGTGCTGAATGCCGTGCTCACCGGCTCGGGCCTGAAGCCGGGGGGAGTTCCCGCGGGGGAGCCGCCTGCCCCCGGGATCGGCCCGGGGGCCAACAAGCCATCTTTGGCCGCGATTTCGGAGACGGTAATCACTGGCGAGAAATTTACGGCATCCTCGCTACAACCTGCGGGTATAGCTATCCCGTAATCGACGAGATGACGCTCTTCCAGGTCGAAGAGCTGACATCCTACTGGGCGGAGCACCCGCCGCTTCACTTGCTCATCGCGGCCTACCTTGGTGCCGGCAGAGCCAGACGCCCGCAGATGCCGCCGGGGTCGTTCGAACGAGAGCAGCAGCCCCGACCGGATGCCGGCTCCGTGCTGGCCGGGCTTGGTTCGGGGTTCAGTGCCGGGGATGTCCACGCCGGTCTGACCTCCGTGGTTCTGGATTTTGCCGAACTGTACCGCCGGTCTGCATTCATCGACGAAACGTCGTAACGTGGCAGCCGCGGTTTGTAAACCCGAGAGGGTATCATGGCCGATATAGAAACCAGCGTCATTATCAGCGCTCAAATAGATGGTCTCCGATCGGGAATGGAGGCCGCGGCGAATTCGGTTCAAGCCGCAACCGATGCGATGCGTGCTCAACTCGCCGGGCTCGGTGACATTGCGCAGCAAGCACAGTCGCAACTTACGGCGGCGACCGGACAGGTCGGCAGCGGCATCGGCGCATTGCAAAGCCAAGCGGCAGGCCTCGCGGGCTCGATAGGTGCAGGCGCGCTTCCCGGCGGCAATATGCAAGACAGTGCGGCGGATGAACGAGTGTGGGAAGAGGAACTGCTTGCCTATCAGAAATTCCAGAGCGACAAGCAGCGGCTGGATCTTCACGCAGTACAGGCCAGTCAAAGAAACTGGCAGAGCTTGATGCAACCGATCCAGCGAGCGTTCGATACCTCGATCACCGGCATGATATTGGGTACGACGACACTGCAAAAAGCGGTGGGCAACATCGCGCAGTCGATCCTCGCGGAATTTGTCAACCTCGGTGTCAAGATGGCGACCAACTGGATCGCCAGCGAGCTCGCGATGACGACCGCGACCGAAGCGGGCGCGGCGGCTCGCACCGCAGCCGAAGGCGAGGGAATGGCGGCTGGGCTGGCGATCAAGGCGGCCAATGCAGTCAAAAGCATCATGACCGATTCCGCTCAGGCCTTCTCGGGTATTTTCGCGTTCCTCGCGCCGATGATGGGGCCGGCCGCAGCTGGGCCAGCCGCTGCCGGGGAAGCCACCGTGATGGCCGCCGCCGGCGGAATCGCGTCCGCGGCGGGCGGTTGGGTGGTGCCATCCGATCAGCTCGCCATGGTGCACCAGAATGAGATGATATTGCCGGCAGGTATCAGCCAGGGTCTGCAGAACATGATTTCCAATAATGGCGGAGGCGGGGCTGGAGCGACCCCGGTGGTGGTCAATATCTCGGCGATCGACAGTCAAGACGTGCGGCGATTTTTCCAGAGCAATGGCAGCCTCCTGGTCGGCGCACTCAATAAGGCGATGCGCAACGGCTCAATGCTGCGGACCTCGTGATGCCCTTGATTTTCCCGGCGCTACCTGGCCTCGCCTGGAGCGTCACCAAAACTCCGACTTTTCAGACGCGCATTCAACGCGCGGTCTCGGGGCGCGAATTGCGAGCGCTCGACTACCCTTATCCGCTGTGGCAATTCGCATTGGTCTACGATTTTTTGCGCGACGACCCGGTGATGGGGTACGACGAGCTGCGGACCTTACTCGGGTTCTTTATGCAATGCCAGGGCGCCTTTGGTACATTCCTGTTTCAGGACCCTAGTGACTGGAAAGTCGCGGGGCAGGTGATCGGTACTGGCGATGCCAGCACAACAGTCTTCCAACTTCAGCGCACAATGGGAGGAGCTCTGTCCGGTGGCGGTTTTCTGGAGCCGATCACAGCGCCGAACCTCCTGAGCGCGATCTACCTCAATGGGATCACGCAAGACCCGGCGAGCTACAGTGTCGATCCGGCAACGGGCCTTGTGACATTTGAGGCGGTTCCAGGCGGCGGCCTGAGCATTACTGCCGATTTCACCTATTACTTCCGCTGCCGCTTCACAGACGATAAATACGATTTCGAGAATTTCATGTTCCGACTGTGGCGGCTGAAGAAGCTGACGTTTATCTCGGTGCGTTCATGAAGACGGCGAGCCCGGAGCTGATCGCGCTGCTTGCAGGCGCCGGCCAGTTCGTGATGGCGGACCTCTACACTATCACTCTCGTTGGAGGCTCGGTACTGCGGTATTCGGCGGCACCGACGGCGCTCTCCGCCAATGGGTATACGTTTGCGCTGGGTCCCAAATTCGAGCGCTCGAAGACCAAGGTCGTCATCGGCACGCAGGTCGACGAGCTCGAGGTCAGGATCTATACCGAGCCGACCGACCTGGTCGGCGGCGTGCCGTTTCTGCAAGCAGCATGGCAGGGCCAGCTCGACGGCGCTCTACTACAGCTCGAGCGAGCCTTCATGCCGAGTTACGGTGATACGAGTCCAGGAACGGTCATCCTTTTCGCCGGGCGCATCTCCGATATCGAATGCACCCGCACTGGTGTCGACCTCAAGTGCCGCTCGCATCTCGAGCTGCTCAACATTCAGATGCCACGGCGTCTGTGGCAAGCGTCTTGTACTCACGCATTCGGCGATGCGATGTGCCAGTTCGACCGATCGAGCATGCAAGCGATCTTCCCGGCGGGGCCGGGCTCGACCCCGGTGCAAATCGCCACTTCGGTCACTCCGTCCCCGCCGAGCCTTTACATCCAAGGAAGCCTCATTGGCGTGACTGGTGCAAACGCCGGATCGAGCCGCACTGTTGCAAGCATGAGTGGCGGCTGGGTTTATGTAAAACTGGCCTTCCTTTCACCGATATCGCCAGGCGACCAATTCCAGCTGCTGCCGGGTTGCGACCGCACAGTGTCGACCTGCACGAATGTGTTTAATAACGCCATCCATTTCGGCGGCTTTCCCAATATCCCGACGCCGGAGACGGCGGTATGAACCAACGCCAGCGCGTGCTTGTCGAGGCCGAAACCTGGCTGCGCACACGTTACCATCATATGGGCCGGATCAAGGGCGGCGGCACCGATTGCCTGATGCTTCTCGCCGAGGTCTATGAGGCAGCCGGTGTGATCGCCCATGTCGAGGTGCCATTTTATCCTCCCGATTGGAATTTGCATCGCGACGCTGAGCGCTATCTGCAAGGGTTGATGCGCTACGCGCGCGAGATCGACGGGCCACCGCGGAGAGGTGACGTGGCCGTCTTCAAGTTTGGTCGCTGCTTCGCGCATGGCGCAATCGTGACCGCCTGGCCGCAGGTAATTCATGCCTGGTGCGACGCCGGAGTTGTCTTTGCCGATGCGCAGCAGGCGCCGCTGAGCGGGCGCCAGGTACGCTTCTTCGACCCATTTCAAACAGCTTAATCACGGCGACCATGGGCGGAATTCTGAGCGGCGCATCAAACGCCAAGCAGCAGAAGGCGGTGGGCTCGCTACAGTTCCAGACTTCCCAAAGCGGGGGCGTCATCCCGCTGGTTTATGGCACTACCCGGGTCTCGCCGAATCTGATCGATTATGACGATTTCAAAGCCGTCCCGTCGAACCGGCAAGGCGCAGGCAAGGGCGGCGGAGGTGGAAAAGGGGGCGGGCAGCAATACAAATACAGTGCATCGGTGATCATGGGGCTCTGTCAGGGGCCGATCGCCGGCATCTCAACAATATGGTGGGATAAGAACATCGGGGCGCTCTCGTCGTTGCCGGCCGCGGTTTACCTTGGCAATGACGGTCAAGCCGTAGATCCTTACTGGCAGACCTATCACCCGGCAAAAGCGCTTGGATATTCCGGGACCGCGATAATTGTCGCCAATAATTTCGCGATGGGCAATACAGCCACCCTGCCAAATTTCTCATTCGAGGTGCAAGGCCTGCTGTCGTTGAGCGGCACCAACGGTCAAGACGCAAACCCGGCTGCGATCGTCTCAGATTTCCTCACCAATCCGCGTTATGGGACCGGTTTCCCCGCCGCCAACCTCGGTGACCTCAGTCTCTATTCGGCTTACTGCCAAGCCCTCGGTCTATTGTTGTCGCCGGCTCTGGATACACAGCAAGAGGCACAACAGTGCCTCGGAGATATTGCCAAACTCACGAACAGCGCAATTGTTTGGTCGGGCGGGTTGCTGAAGATCATTCCGTATGGCGATCAACCTGTCACCGGCAACGGTACCGTTTATACCCCCGACACGACGCCGATCTACAGTCTGGATGACGACGATTTTATCGCCCAGGAATCGAGTGTTGGGACCGGGTCAGGATTGACGCCCGGCGGCACCGCGTTGCGGACCGGCTCGGGGCCGATCACCGGAGGGTTCAGCGACGACCCCGTTCGCGTACTACGGTCCACACCCGCGGATGCCAACAACTCGATCCAATTGGAGTGTCTGGATCGTTCCAACAATTACAACACGGCGATCGTAGAAGCGTTCGACCAGGCGGCAATCGAGCTTTACGGCGTGCGCCGGGACAGCTCGATCAAGGCGCGAGCGATTGTCGACCCCGTCAATGTAGGACCACTTGTCGCGCAGCTTCTGCTCCAGCGTGCTCAGCTGTTCCGCAACGCCTATCAGTTCAAACTGGGCTGGAAATATTGCCTGCTCGAGCCGATGGATCTCGTCCAGATCAACGATCCGAGACTCGGTGCTTCGGCGTTGACGGTTCGCATTACGTCTGTAGAAGAAGACGAGGAAGGTACGCTTTCGATCACGGCAGAGGATTTCTTCGACGGCTATTCCACGGCGGTGGTCTATCCAAAGCAGTCTGGCGCGGGCTACGTGCCGAATTGGAGTTCGTCTCCGGGTGACGTCAATCCGCCGATCATCTTCGAGCCTCCAGCGGCGCTGCTGACCGGAGCACTGGAAATTTGGGTTGCGCTGTCGGGCGGCCCCGGTTGGGGTGGAGCCCAGGTGTGGATCTCCACTGACGGCGACTCTTACGCGCTGATGGGAACCGTGAATTCGCCGGCTGCGCAAGGCCTTCTGACGATGGATTTGCCGCCGCATTCCTCGCCGGATGCTTCGAACGCGCTCGCGATCGACCTGACCGAAAGCCAGGGTCAGCTTGCCTCTGTGTCCGCGGCCGATGCAGCCAATTTCGTTACACTCTGCTACGTTGATGGTGAGCTGCTGGCCTACCAAACCGCAATACTCACCGCGGCCAACCAGTACAGCCTGACCAATCTTTACCGCGGCGCCTATGGTACCGCGATTGCCAATCATCCATCCGGGACGCAATTTGCCAGGCTCGATGGGTCTGTCGGCCGCTTTGCCTATCCCAATAGCCTGATCGGTCAAACGGTCTATTTGAAATTTGCGTCGATGAATATCGTTGGCGGGGGCCTGCAGAGCTTAGC
>JAFASL010000723.1 GCA_019244535.1 Alphaproteobacteria bacterium | reverse complement strand
TCCCATTCCCTCCCCCGCTTGCGGGGGAGGGTTAGGGTGGGGGTGCGCGGCATGTCACTCATTCCAGACCGAGCGCTGCTCGTTGACGCCGCGTCAACTCTGCGATGCCTTGCCGTGCCAGCCGTAACATCTCGGAAAAGAGCGCTTCGTCAAATGGCAGGCCCTCGGCCGTTGCCTGGATCTCCACAATCCCGCCACCGCCGGTCAGCACGAAGTTCGCGTCGGTCTGCGCCTGCGAATCCTCGGCGTAATCGAGGTCGAGGATGGCAGTATCGGCAAAGATGCCGCAGGAGACTGCCGCCACGCTGTCGCGCAGTGGCAATGTGCTCAATAACCCTGTCGAAGTCAGCCGCTGCAGCGCGAGATGAAGCGCCACGTAGCTGCCGCTGACTGCGGCAGTGCGGGTACCGCCATCGGCTTGCAGCACGTCGCAGTCGATCTTTATCTGGCGTTCGCCCAATTGGCTGAGATCGGTAACGGCGCGGAGGCTGCGCCCGATCAGGCGCTGGATTTCCTGCGTGCGGCCGCTCTGCCGCCCACGAGCCGCCTCGCGCTCGGTGCGCGTCGCGGTCGAGCGCGGCAGCATCCCATATTCCGCGGTGACCCATCCCTTGCCGGTATTGCGCAAGAAGGGCGGCACGCGCTCCTCGACCGAGGCGGTGCACAGCACATGGGTGTCGCCGAATTTTGCGAGACACGAGCCCTCGGCATATTTGGCGACACCCGGCTCGAGGGTGACCGGGCGCATTGCGTCGGGGGCACGTCCGGACGGCCGCATCATCGGGTCTACCGGAACCCGGCCAGTTTGTGGGTCTGTAGGCTCAATTGCCACTGCGGGTGGGCGCGGCAGAAGGCCATCGCGATCTCGGTGTTGCGGGCGCGGTCGGGTCCGTCCATCGGCTGCACGGAAAACCGGCGAAAAGCGAGATGTGTGAAGTCGAGCGGGTCGAGGCTGGCCTGCGGCACAACGACTTTCAGCTCATCGCCGCTTTCGACAACCACTCCGGCGCCGGCTTTGGGGCTGACGCAAACCCAGTCGAGCCCGGAAGGCGGCGGGATCGTGCCATTGGTCTCGACAGCAATCTCGAAGCGGCGATCGTGCAATGCGTCAATCAGAGGCGGATCGAGCTGCAGCAACGGCTCGCCGCCGGTGCACACGACAAAACGGGCGAGCGCCCCTTTCGGCCACTGTGCGGCGATGTTGTCGGCCAGCGCCTCGGCATTCGGGTAGCGCCCGCCCGCCGTCCCATCGGTGCCGACAAAATCGGTGTCGCAGAAGGAGCAGATTGCGGTGTGACGATCGGCTTCGCGTCCCGACCACAAATTGCAACCAGCGAAGCGACAGAACACGGCCGGTCGGCCGGTCTGCGCCCCTTCGCCTTGCAACGTGTAGAATATTTCTTTGACCGCGTAGCTCACCCCGCGGCTCCGGCATAGGCTTCCCAACCGCGCCGTCGCAGCTGACAGGCAGGACAATCGCCGCAGCCATAGCCCCAGGCGTGATGATGCGTGCGGTCGCCGAGATAGCAGCTGTGGGTCTCTTCACGGATGAGCTCGACGAGCGGGTCCCCGCCGAGCGCGTGTGCGAGGGCCCAAGTTGCGGCCTTGTCGCGCCACATCAGCGGGGTGTGAATGACAAAACGATGGCCCATGCCCAGCGACAATGTCGCCTGCAGCGCCTTCAGCGTGTCGTCGCGGCAGTCGGGGTAGCCGGAATAATCGGTCTCGCACATGCCGCCGATCAGATGGCGCGCGCCGCGGCGATACCCGATGGCGGCGGAGAACGTGAAGAACATCAGGTTGCGGCCCGGGACAAAAGTATTGGGCAACCCGTTCTGCTCGAAGGCGATGGCCGTGTCGCTGGTCAGCGCGGTTTGGCTTATCTCGCCCAGAACGGCTAGATCGATAGTCTGGTCCTGGCCGAGATTTTTTGCCCAGGCCGGGAATTCACGGCGGATGCACTCGATGACCGCCGAGCGGCAGTCGAGCTCGACCCGATGTCTCTGGCCGTAGTCGAAACCGATCGTCTCAACCGAGGAAAAGCGAGCGAGGGCCCAGGCGAGGCAGGTAGCCGAATCCTGTCCTCCGGAGAATAGGACCAGCGCCTTTTCGTCGCGCAGATTGTTCGGCTGATAAAGATTGCGGGCCACCCGCCACGAGATAGCGTGTCAGTCGGCCCGCATCAACACGCTCAGCGGCGCGTCAAGGTTGCGAGCAGGTAGCCCATCGCAAATGCGACGGCGACACTCATCATCGGGTTCTGCTCGACCTGGCGAGAGACCGTTCCGACGGCTTGTTCGCCCTGCGTGCGCAAGCCTTGCGCCATCTCCCGCGCGCGATCGCCATTCTGCATCCATTGCCCGCCGGCTTGCGTCAGGTCGCGCAAGACCTGCGTGGCTTGATCGATAACCGAACGAAGCCCCTCGAGAGCCTGGGTTGCCTGATGCCCGAGCGCGGCTGCGCCGCCTTCACCGCCGTCCGCCCGACCGGCATTTGGGTCGCTGATGACCGAGCGACCGCTGGTTTCCTGCTTTTCCGCTGGCATGGCTTTCGTGTCCTGATCTGTTAGACAGTCGTGCAAACACCCTGTGGCGCGATTCGGTTCGCGACACTCGCGGCGTTGCGCCGCAACCGCTTCGCGCTGCTATAGTTCGCTTGATGAAACTGGAGAG
>JAFASL010000595.1 GCA_019244535.1 Alphaproteobacteria bacterium | reverse complement strand
GGACTATCGCGATGAAAGAATCTGAGGATCCCGCCGCTTTGCTGGGCGGCCACGAGATCGGTGGACAGCCCAAAGACGCCGCAAATCGTCAATAATACTGTCAATAACCGCCTCACCATCAACATCCCTCCCAACGCGACAGCGGCGCTGCCAAACCTTCGCGAGACGCTAGCCCAAGCGGCCTTTGCCATTATCCCCGCTGGTCTCGATTCGGCCTTACGACCGGGAGTCTCCGTCTCGAGGCGAGTCGGTTATAAACATGATTTCCGGCTTGTGGGTGATCATTAATTCCGGGCGTGCCTGAAGTGCCACCGCTTGCGTCACCCCGCAAGCCCAGAAGACTGGCACTTGATCCGCAAGAATGGCGACGGCGTCGCCAGAGTCGGGTCGATGAAGATCGGTGATTCCAATGATCGGCTAGGTCCTCGCCTGCGAGATTCCCAGGATCGCAAAAGGAGGCAACGGCGCGCCCGGTGCGGATTTCTCGCGTGTTGGCAGTCGTGCTGTTCCCGTCTGGTTGGCAGTTTCGCCGCCGATCAGGTGAGAAAACCATTCATCGGGTTCTAAGACCGACCGAAGCGCCGCCGTGCACGCGCGGCTATTCTCGCGCCGACTTGCCATACGAGCAGCCAACTAAGACCGACCCAAATGGCGAATGCGGTTCGTGCTGGCAGGACGATATAATAATCAATTACTTCCATTATGAACCATGCCACCCCCACAAAGAACGCCGCCATAACTATCCATAAAATCACCCACCACACGGTGTTGTCGGACGGTAAGATCCCCCATGATTTTATGGCGCCCTTCCCCCAAATGCCGCGTAGCGTGCTGTGCCCTTGTCGTCGACACCGTGAACCTGAAAGGCATTTTTTGCGATATCGAGGCCGATCCTGATGGGGTCATGGCGATCTCCCATTGAATAACAATGCTGCCCCGCCGATCCTATCCGAAGCGGCTCGGCAGTATCGGAGGGCGTCCACCCCAT
Source organism: Alphaproteobacteria bacterium (assembly GCA_019244535.1). Lineage (GTDB taxonomy): Bacteria > Pseudomonadota > Alphaproteobacteria > ATCC43930 > CGMCC-115725 > AP-15. The sequence goes on along the minus strand of JAFASL010000595.1, from coordinate 4,815 downwards.
TTGGATTCGAACTTTCATTCCCGCGCCAAATAGTCAGCGGCCTCAAGGCTTCGCTTGCGCTGCGCGAAGGCGGCGTCCCAGAGCGATTCTCCGCACCGCGAGCGTCGGCTCCGGATCGCGTGGCAGCGCGGTCCCGCGTCGCAATCCGCGTCGAGCATCATTTCGATGGGGTCGCCCGTTGAGCTTGGCCCAGCCGGACCTGATCGCCAAGCCTTGTTCGATCTTTCTATGCGGCGGGTCGAAAAGAGCGCCTGTACACTCGAGCATCGTTTTCATCCTTAAGCCGCGCCAGATGTTGGCGAGCCAGGCGCAGAGTGCTTTCGAGGATGACCAACAAGTCTCGTGCGTTGGCGGCCAATTTTGCGCGCCCGTGTCGATCTAGCTTTGTGACAAGCACCAGTTGGATCGCGATGTGGTGCTGGGCCTCCGCGACGTGTCGCTCTGCGATGGATAGTGGATCTCCCCCGGAGGGCGCCACCGTCTCCGATCTGCCGCGCCCTTTTACAGAAAATGCAGCTGCTTTGGCGGCTATCAAGCGCTGAGTTTCCGCGCAGGCGCTGTCTGCACGACAGAAAAGCTCGTTCACTGACAAGCGCCCCTCCTCCCGAATTCTTACGGAAATATACGCCAAGCAAGGCGATTGCGCTGCCCCGCGGTCGTGGGGTTGCGAACGAAACTTCGGACAGGACCAGCCCAAGTATGTCGACGATCCTGTGGTAACGGGAAAAAGGAGCCACATCCGGATTTTCGGAAGAGCCATTCGCGATGACACAATTCTTCACGCTCACCGAAGGGGTGGCAGGAAAGGGTGCTGGTGCTTGGACAATCATCATGCGGCAGCTCGCCTACGCGAAGCCGGCCACGACATTATTTCCTCGAGCGTTGGCGATCCCGATCAAACGCCCCCCTGAGATGCTGATTGAGGCGACCGTTTGTGCCTCGCGCGAACACCGAACCGGCTATTCGGCAACGATCGGGTATCCGGCGCTGGGGCAGGCGATAGCGGCTCGTCAGGCGCGCCGAACTGGCCAGCCCTGCACAGCAGAGAACGTTCCGGTGGTGCCGCCGCCCGATGGCTGACCTGACGCGGCGCCGGATTGCAGCGTCGCCGTCGCAGCCGGGAACCTAATCGGCGGCGACCGACGCAGTTGCCCGCAAGCAGTTCGTAACGCTGCGACGCCGGCTGACGACTTGTTCCAAATTCTCCGCAAGCAGGTGGCGGGCGCCAACCAGCCGCTGAGCCTCGCCACACACCGCGTCAAGGTATTCCGACTTGCTCGGATAGCGTTCCTCGATTTGACTGGCGTGGCCATCCCGGTGAACACCCGCCAATCATCGATCTGCGGTCCAGGCGCAGCTCGCGAGCAACAGAGCCGAGCGCAATTCCGGGACACGAGGTTGCCCAGCCGAGCCTGCTCGCCGGCATGTTGTTTGACGGCGACGGCAACCGGCTGACACCGAGCTATGCCGTCAAGAACGGCACGCGTTACCGCTACTATGTCCCCGCTCTCTGATCACCGACGTTCAGACCGAGCGATCCGCGGGGTTGCGCATCCGTCTCTGAGGCGCGTACTGTCGCCCCCTTCCCCGCCATTCGGCCAAGGCTACCTCGGATTTGGCGATTTACGTCGATAGGGCAATGCCGTCGGCGGCGCGCTCGATCGCCGCGATGTCGATGCGCTTCATTTGCATCATCGCGTCGAAGGCCCGCTTTGCCCGGGCGCGATCGACGTCGCCGATGAGCCTGATAAGCTGGCGGGGCACGATCTGCCACGACACGCCGAAGCGGTCTTTCACCCAGCCGCATTGCTCAGCCTGGGGGACCGCCGAGAGTGCGTCGACGAAGCGATCCGCCTCGGCCTGGGTCTCCACCGGTATCTGGAACGAGATCGCTTCATTGAATTTGAATTGCGGTCCGCCATTCAGGCCGCTGAACGGTTGACCCATAAGTGTGAACTCCACTAGCAGCACGTCGCCTGCCTTGCCAGACGGGTAGTCACTCGGTGCGCGATGGATCGCATCAACATGGCTGTTGTGGAACAGGGAGGCATAGAACTTGGCAGCCTCTTCGGCGTTGCCATCGAACCACAGGCAGGGGGTTATCCCAGACATGAAGATTTTCCTCCTAAAAACGAGCGGCGTAGGGGGCCTGGTCGGCTCGCTTTATCCCACCACTGCGGGAATCGACCGAGGGCATGGGGCAGGAGCGAGCGTCAAAAGGCGCGTACCCAAATAGGCACCGAACAAAATGCGACTGCGCTACCCTCTCGGACGGTGCCGAAATTCGCATCAAGATTAAACTCGCAAAGAGCACGCGAGTTCCTCCCCGCCTAGTCGCCCTCTATCGCCGAAGTTTGGGCTATCGGCGGCGCGGACCTGCCGCTACTTCGATGAACGCGGATGTGGAGACTCCTGCCGGACTCGCCGTCTCCCCATCATCGACTGCCCCCCAGCCGTCGTGATTTGGCATAATCACAGAATTATATCACAATACTGCGAGCGCTTTTCAACACAATCGGTCGAACCTTGCCACTCGATCTCGGTCGAGCGAATGGCAGCAATCGGCGCCGCGGGCGATGGCCGCTGACGGGAGTCGCTGGCAATACCCGCCGTTGATGGTAGGGCTGAATTTCATTCGGGCATCAGGACTGACCCGCCTATATACCCGTGGTCTGGGATAGGACAATCCATGCCCACCGAGGCCACCCCCGACCGCCACACCGAGGTGGCCGCTAACCGTACGGCGGAGGCGGCCGAGCGAACCAAGGAGACCGCCGTTCGCACGACGGTGGCCGCTCAGCGCACCGAGGCCAGTGCCGACCGCCGCACCGAGCTCGCCGCCAACCGGACGGTGCTCGCCGCCGAGCGCACCTATGCCGCCTGGGTCCGCACCGGGCTGATGTCGCTGGCAGTCGGGGTGGGAGCGAAAAAGACGCTGGGCGGGGTGCTGCCGGAATGGGTGGTCGTGCTGACCGGCTCGGTGCTAGTGGCGTTCGCCGCCTTCTGCTTCGCCGCCGCCGTCTGGCGCGAGTTGTATCCGGGCACACCGCCGCCCCGGCCCGACGTGCGCCGCCTCCCGCGGGTACTGCTGTTCGCATTGAACGGCTTCCTCGCGCTGGTGGCGCTCGCCGCGCTCCTCGGCGTTTGGTTTAGCCGCACCGGCGGGAGCTGACCACTGCCATCGGCGCTGGGGACGGCTTCAGGTTCGGCAGCCACGAATGATCGCCAGAATGGCGAGTGCCGGCGCCGAGCTGGCCCACCGGCCCGGCGCGAGAAGCCCCGACGGACCAAGGCCGTGTGTCGGTCGCAGCGCCGCGAACGATATCAATCGATGCATCTCACGCGGACGCGTGGAGCAGAATGACCTGATTAAGCCGCCAATACCCGACCTTGACCGGTCGGAGCCAAGGCGCCTCATTCAAACGCTTTCAATCAGCCGTGCCCAGTCCTTGATCATGGATTCACTGCCGGGGGTGATTTGCACGACCACTTCGTCGTAACCCGCCTCCCGAAGGCGCCTCATCCGGTCTCGCAATTCTGGCGCGGTCCGGCTGACGGTCATCCCGGGTATCAGATCGCCTATGGCGAAACGGTCCTCCTCCGGCCGCACAAACATCAAATGCCCGTTGTGCTGCATCAGGTAGCGCATCTACCGGCGCACAGGACTCGTAGACGGTGCGGTATTCCTGCACGAGCAGCTGCCGGTGATGCCTGAAAATTCCTCGGTGAAATTGACATTGATCCAGTGTGCGTCGAGGTCTGCCGTCACGCGGCGCGCCTTCGGTCCCAAAGCGGAAACAGAAACCGGAATCTGCTTGTCGATATTGATGAGCTTGGTGTCGGCGTTGAGAAATCCGACCTTGCGTGCCCATATCGGAGAGCTTGTGCGGCCCGAGGCCCATCTTCGGGCGGCCTCGTAACGTCGGCTTAGACTCCAGGGATGGCCGATGTTTCGCGGACGGCGAACAACTGTTTTGGGTCGAACCTCCCCGTTCCAATGCGAGGACAGGAAGGTTTGGAATCGCGCGGACTTGCAACTAGTCGAGCGATCAACGAATGCGGAAGATTGCCGGGTAGCTAACCTCGATGCGGTTCTTTGTGAGCTCGACGCCCCGGCAGCCACAGGTCACCACCGGCTGCGCTTCCGGGGCGTTATTCGCTACGTGCCCACGCGCAGCTGTCCAGCCACCCCCTATCCGGCGTTCCAATACGGCGTGCGCCGGCGCCGTCAGGGCTGGGTCAGCCGCAGCTGTTTGCACAACAGGATCAGGAACTGGTGCAGGCAGCTGGCGGCCAGAAACGCGGTCATGCCGCCGACGTCGTGCGGCGGGCTCACCGTGTTAATGTCGAAGCCGCGTCGAGTGCCGCGATCAGCGCTAGCCCCGCCCCAGGCCGGCGTGCACACGCCCGGCGCGCAGGACGGGTCGAAAAAGTCCATGTCGAAGCACAGATAGACCGGGCGCCCGGCCATCCGCTTGCGGATCTCACGCAACACGTCGGGGATGCCGCGGCTGCGCAATTCGACGCCGGGGATTACGCCGTATTGCTGCTGGATCGCCGAGTCCAGCGCGCGCTTCTCGTAGGTCGGGCCGCGCGCGCCGACATGCAGGGAATGGCCGGTATCGACCAGACCCTCGTCGGCGGCGCAGGTGAAGGTGGTGCCCGGGTTGTAGCGGTCGCGCTCGCCGGGCCCATCATTGGGGTAGGCGTCGGTGTGGGCGTCGAGATGCAAGACATAGAGGTCGGGGTAAAGCCGGTGCAATGCCCGCATCTGCGGCAAGCTGATCATGCCGTCGCCGCCCATCGCGACGGGCA
>JAFASL010000274.1 GCA_019244535.1 Alphaproteobacteria bacterium | reverse complement strand
ACGCGTTAGTCACCCGAGTGAATCGGCGCATCTGGGCGAGCAATGGGGGCGCATTTCAATCTGGCAAATCAAAAAATCGGCACCAGCCATTGGGGCTGATGTCGCCCGCAACGACCTCACAGGATCGCGGCTTACGGAACAAGCTGCAGGCGGCGCAAGTCAGCCCGTTCTTTGGCCGGTCCTGGTATTCCGCATCGGTCTGGGAGATCTTCTGCTGCGCTGAGGCCGGCGGGATAAACAGACCGAACATCCCGCCGGACAGCGCCTGAAGCAAGCCGCGTCGCAGCACCCGAGGCCCGTCATCCCGTGTTGCGGACCCACCCATAGCGAAGATTGCTGCGGCCTGGGCCGTTCTTCACATAATCGGCCTTGAGCTCGGCGAACCGGTCGGGCTTGGCCAGTTCGGCCCGCTTCTCGAAATGATAGAGCCGCACGGTGTTCTCGGCGAAAATCGCATTCTTGACTGTGCCGTCGGCCGGCCCCAGCGGCTTGAAACCGTAGCGCGTTTGCATTTCCTCCGGGATTTCGAGACGGCGCAGCCCCTCGATCTGCCATTGCGGCGCCCCCGTCCATACCGCATCGGTTCCCCACAGCACATGGTCGGCACCCAGGCCCTTGACCAGCATCCCCATTAGGGCCGCTGCGAGGCGCGGCTCGGCGACTGCTGTCCACGCGAAGAGCTGCCCCAAATCGCCGTAGACATTCGTGACACCGTATTTCTCGGGGATCTCGGCGAGGTCGCTCGTCCAGGAGCTGCGGCCGGTCTTGTCGAATTCGGCCATGCCGTCTGCCGGCGTGGCACCGATCCACCGGTAGCCCGAGTGATAGATCAGAAAATTGAGCTGGGGCCAATCCTTCGCCGCCTTTCCGACGTCCCTGACATCCGCATAGGGGCGCAGCCGCGGGAATTTCTCCTCGACGGCGGGGGCGAAAAGACCCTTGTGAATGCAGACGTTTCTGATCCCCGATTTCACCGCCTTCTCGTAGAAGGGGTACATCAGCTTCTCGTCGTCGAGCCGGTAGGGATAGTTGGCGAGTTCCTTGTGAGTGTTGTCGCCGACCGTGTAGCCCTTCCATGAATCGGGCTTGTAAACCTCGATTGCCTTGTCGACCTGGTCGAGCCAGCCCGGCCAGCCGGGAGTGATCGTGAAATGCGCCATCATGCGGCGCGAGCCGGCCTTCTTGTTGACCTGCTCGCGGGTCTTGAAAACCTGCTCCTGCGGGATGAACCAGTCCTCGGGTACTTCCGAAGGCGAGTTCGACAGCAGCGCTACTTTCGTGTCGCTGTCCATGTAAATTTCTTTGATGTAATTCGAGTATTTGAGATCGTCGATCGTCTGCTCTCGGTCGCCGATTTCCTTATTCCAGCCGGCTTTCCCGACCGCCTCGCGCGCCTTGATAAAACCCATCAGTCGCGTGTCGTCGCGCAGGAAATGGGTATGGCCGTCGACAATGAATTGCGAGGACAGCCCTTGCGCGCGTTCCGCCGCCATGTCCGGCGTTGCCGCTTCCGCTTCGCTGACTTCAAAGAGCCGCCCGAATACCTGGTTCATTACCAGGAACGAGGCCGCCATGCCCGACGCGGTCTGAAAGAACCGCCGGCGCGAGATGCCCTGCCGATGCGCCAGCCCGTCGCTAAGGTCCTTGAGCCGAGCCTCGACTTCGCGCTGCTTCTCGGTTTGCGGCACTGGCATGTACTCGTCGCTCGACACGATCTGCGTCGGCACAGGCGAGGGGAACGAGGCCGTCTCGGCCGGTTGCAACTCCTTTAGAAGCTCGTCAGTCAGAAACTTCATGCGTCCTGCCCTCCAACAATGATGCGTGGCAGCGCCACAATTACGGTCCGTGCCCTCTCAGCAGCACGCCCAGGATGGCGATCGTCGCCGCGGCGTTAATCCCGACCGCCCAAGTCAGCATAGTGAACCGGGCGCCAACATCCGAGAAGCGGGCGTTAACATCAGAGAAGCGGGCATTGACCTCCGCACGAAATTGCGCGACCCCACTCTCCAAGGTCGTCAGCCGAGCTTCGATTGTCGATAGCCTGCTGTCGATCGATATCAAACGGTTTTCGTAATCGGCCAGCTCCTCCGCCGCGCCGATGGCGTCTTCCTCGGGCGCGCCTGCCGCTTTGAATGCGGCGTAAGTCTTGGCCAGCATGATCGCCATACTTGCGATACTTTAGTGTGTCATTGCGGGGATTTCGAGGTTGAGCAGCCGCGCCGCGTTGCGCCCGAGGATGGCCCGGCGTTCGACGTCGTCGAGCCCCGGCGCACCCTCGATCATCCCGATTGGATCGGCCTCGCCCATATCGGCGGGATAGTCGGTGCCCATCAGGATGTGGTCGGCGCCGTATTGCTCGACCAGGTACTCGAGCTGATGGTGGGTGTATACGAGCGCGTCGAAATAGATGCGTTTGAGATAAGTGGTTGGCATCCGATGAATGCGCTCGCAGCAATCGGGGCGGGCCGAAGCGGCGTGGTCGATGCGGCCCGAATAAGCCGGCAAAAAGCCGCCGCCATGGGCGACGACCAGCTTCAGGTTCGGGTTGTCGGCAAGGACGCCGCCGAAAATTAGGTGATGCAGAGCCACCGTTGAGTCGAGGGGATTGCCGATTACGTTGTTGAAGTAATGATCGCCGAGCCGCCGAGCCTCGGTGAACCCATCGGGATGCATGAAGACAACGAGCCCCAGCTCCTCACACCGGGCGAAAATCTTGCGGAAACGCTCGCCCGACAAATCCTCGCCGGCCACGTGGGTCATGATCTCGATGCCGCGAAAGCCCAAGGACTTGTGCAGTCGGTCGAGTTCGGCGAGCGCCAATTCGGGGGCCTGAAGCGGCACAGTCCCAAGGCCGACAAAGCGGTCGGGATAGCGGCCGCAAATCTCGGCGATGAAATCGTTTGTCGCACGGGAAGCGGCGAGCCCGAGATCAGGATCCGCGCCGTAATAGGTCTGGCGTGGCGCAGGCGAGATCGCCTGGATGTCGATCCCCATCCGGTCCATGTCTTCGATCCGTTTCTCGGGCGAAGAGCCCTGAATGGCAGTCCTCACGCCATTTTGCCGATTGATCTCGCGACTTCGCTCATTGGCCGAGGTTTCGAGAAACCAGCGGGAGACATCAGGATTGCCTTCGACCAGCGCCGCTGCTTTTTCGCAGCGCACATGGCAGTGGATGTCGATCGTGAACCATTTACCGCGGGCGTGGACGGGACCCGGGAAGCGGCCGGCCAACGGTTCTGTTCCCGGCGGCAGGCATTTGAAGAGAATATCCTCCCCCGCGGGGCTCATAGCGGCCTCCGTGGGATCTCGATGTTCAATAGTCGTGCCGCATTGCCGCCAAGGATCGCGCGGCGTTCGTTGTCGTCGAGCCCCCGGGCGCTTTCAATGAAGCCGATCGGGTCGATTTCGCCCATATCGGCGGGATAATCGGTGCCTACCAGCACGTGGTCGGCGCCGTATTGCTCGACCAGGTATTCGAGCTGGTGGTGGGCGAAGACGATCGTGTCGAAATAGAGCCGCTTCAGATAAGTGGTCGGCATCCGGCCGATCTTCTCGCAGCAATCGGGCCGCGCTTCCGCTGCGTGATCGATCCGGCCAGAATAGGCGGGCAGATAACCGCCGCCATGGGCGATGACGAGCTTGAGGTTGGGGTGGTCGTGCAAGACGCCGCCGAAGATCAGGTGATGGACGGCGACCGTCGAGTCGAGCGGGTTGCCGATTACGTTGACGAGGTAGTGATCGGCGAAGCGCCGGGCTTCTGGAAAGCCGGTCGGGTGCATGAAGACGAGAAGACCGAGCTCCTCGATCCGGGCGAAGATTTTGCCAAAACGCTCGGCCGAGAAATCCTCACCGGCGACATTCGTCGCGATTTCAATGCCGCGAAACCCCAGCGATTTGTGGATGCGGTCGAGCTCGGCGACCGCCAGGTCGGGGGCCTGAAACGGCACCGTGCCGAGCGCGGCGAAGCGGTCCGGATGACGGCCGACAATATCCGCCAGATTGTCGTTGACGACGCGGGCGGTGGCGATTCCGAGCTCTGGGTCTGCGCCGTAATAGGTCTGGTTCGGAGATGGGGAGATCGCCTGAATGTCGATCCCCATCCGGTCCATATCGGCAAGCCTTTTCTCGACCGAGGTGAACTGGATGCGGGTGCGCTCCGCCTGCTCGCGGTTGACCTGGCGGGTGCGCTCGTTGGCGTATTCCTCGCGTGGATGTCGTGTCGCGGCCGCGTGCCCCCTGACCATTTCCGCGGCCTTCGGGGTCAGCACATGGCAGTGTATATCGACGGTGAACCATTTGCCGCGAGCATGAGCCGGCCCCGGAAAGCGGCCCGGAATTTCGGCGCCAGGCGGCAGGCATTTGAACAGCATCTCGTCCGCTCCTCCGCTTCGGCCATCCTGATGGCGGAGCCACCTGTTATTACAGGAAGGCCACAGGTGTTAACCCCGTCGAGCTGACGGCTGGCGCCTATGGACCCGAGGTGTGCACCTGACGGACCGGCACCCTCTACGCGGCTTCGGCTTCGTCCTCTTCGCCAGTCGACTGAGGGCCGGAGTCTTTGCCTTTTGCGTCGGGATCGCGGTCGACGAACTCGATGACCGCCATCGGGGCGTTGTCGCCGTAGCGGTAGCCGGCTTTAATGATGCGGGTGTAGCCGCCAGCGCGGTTTGCATAGCGCTGCGCCAAGGTCGTCATCAGCTTTTCCGCCAAAACCGTGTCCTGCAGCGCGGCAATCGCCCGGCGGCGGTTGGCGAGCCCGCCATGCTTGCCGAGGGTGATCAGCCGCTCGACAATTGGGCGCAGATCCTTGGCCTTCGGCAGCGTGGTCTTGATCTGCTCGTGCTTGATCAGTGCGGCAGCGAGGTTCTCGAACATCGCCTTGCGATGGGCGGATTTGCGGCTGAAGCCGCGACCGTGAAGGCGATGACGCATGGGCTCCTCAATAAGGCTCGTCGAGGCGTTTGGCCAGTTCCTCGATGTTTTCGGGCGGCCAGTTCGGGATCTCCATCCCGAGATGAAGCCCCATCTGCGCCAGTACTTCCTTGATCTCGTTCAAAGATTTGCGCCCGAAATTCGGCGTCCGCAGCATTTCCGCCTCGGACTTCTGCACGAGGTCGCCGATATAGACGATGTTGTCGTTCTTCAGGCAATTGGCCGAGCGCACCGAGAGTTCGAGCTCATCGACTTTGCGCAGCAGATTCTTATTGAACGGCAGCTCGCTGGGGCGCACGTCTTCCGAAGGATGGCGCGGCTCTTCAAAATTGATGAACAGCTGCAGCTGGTCCTGCAGGATGCGCGCGGCGAGCGCCACGGCGTCCTCGGGGGTCACGGCGCCGTTGGTCTCGACCCGGAGCGCCAGCCGGTCGTAGTCGGTGACCTGGCCGACTCGGGTGTTTTCGACCCGATAGGACACCTTGCGCACCGGGCTGAACAGAGCATCGACGGGGATAAGCCCGATCGGCGCATCTTCCGGCCGGTTTTGCGTTGCTGGCACATAGCCTTTGCCGTTCTCGACCGTCATTTCCATCGCGATCCGGGTGCCGCTGTCGAGCGTGCAGATCACGAGATCGGGGTTCATGATGTCGATGTCGTGGCCGGTCTCAATCGCTCCGGCAAGGACTTCGCCCGGTCCGGAGGCGCGAAGCCGCATGCGCTTCGGACCTTCCCCGTACATCCGCAGATCGATGCTCTTCACGTTGAGAACGACGTCGGTCACGTCTTCGAGCACGCCGGGCAGTGAAGAGAATTCATGCAACACGCCCTCGATCTGCATCGATGTGACGGCCGCGCCCTGTAGCGACGACAGCAGTACCCGCCGCAGCGCATTTCCCAAAGTCAGACCGAAACCGCGTTCCAATGGCTCGGCGACGACGGTGGCGACGCGTTTGGGGTCGTCGCCCGGCTCAACCGAGAGCTGTTTCGGTTTGATCAGTGTTTGCCAATTTCTCTGAAGCACGCCTCGCACCTCGATTCATTCTATGCGGGTATCCGCCCGCAAACATCCATACGCCGACTGCTAAAAAGCCGTCTGGCGCTTTGTCGACAATCCCGCTCCGGTCGGCGGGGCGCCACTTTGTGTCAAACGCGACGCCGTTTGGGAGGACGGCAACCATTATGCGGGATCGGCGTCACGTCGCGAATCGACGTGACGGCAAAGCCGACCGCCTGCAGCGCACGTAATGCTGACTCGCGTCCCGAACCGGGTCCCTTAACCTCGATGTCGAGGGTGCGCATGCCATGCTCCATGGCCTTGCGTCCGGCGTCCTCGGCGGCAACCTGCGCTGCGTAAGGCGTCGATTTTCGTGAACCTTTGAAGCCCTGGCTGCCCGACGACGACCACGCGATCGTATTGCCTTGGGCATCGGTGATCGTAATCATCGTGTTGTTGAAGGTGGCATTCACATGGGCCGTGCCCGAGGTGATGTTCTTCCGTTCGCGCCGCCGCAGCCGCGGGGCCGGAGCCGCCGTTCTCGCCATCTATTCCTTTCCGCCGTTTGCTTTGCGCCGTCGCCCTTATTTCTTTTTGCCGGCAATCGGCCGGGCTGGGCCCTTTCGCGTCCGCGCGTTCGTATGAGTGCGCTGACCGCGCACCGGTAAGCCCTTGCGGTGGCGCAGCCCGCGATAGCAGCCGAGATCCATCAGCCGCTTGATGTTCATCGCAACCTGGCGCCGCAGATCGCCTTCGACCGTATACTCGCGGTCGATCAGCTCGCGAACACGCAGAACCTCATCATCGGTCATCTCGTGCACGCGCCGCTCGAGCGGAATGCCGACCCGGCCGCAGATCTCGAGAGCCTTGGTCCGCCCGATGCCGTGGATATAAGTCAACCCGATCGGCACCCGCTTTTGATTTGGGATATTGACGCCAGCAATCCGCGCCACCTGCGCCTCTCCTCAAAAAGAACAGAGATGTGGGCTGCTTCGCACTTTCGCAAGGGCGAGCAGTATAGGGATCAAGCCGCTCGCGTCAACCCTGACCGGTGCGTTTTGTCTTTGAGACCGGCCCAAAATCCCTATTCGGCCGCCACCTTCGGCAGGCTGTCAAAGGCGGCGTTCAGCTCGCCCTCGTCATAGGCCCGGTCCTCGAGCTTGCCTGCCTGAAAATCGATATAGGCCTGCATGTCGAAGTGGCCATGGCCGCACAGGTTAAACAGGATCGTGCGCGACACTCCCTCGGACTTGCAGCGCAATGCCTCCTCGATCGCTCCGCGCACCGCGTGATTGGCCTCCGGAGCCGGCAGAACCCCCTCGCTGCGCGCAAACTCTATCCCCGCCTCGAAGCAGCTCGATTGCGTATAGGCGCGGGATTCGATGAGCCCGAGTTCTTGCAGCAGGCTCACCAGCGGCGCCATGCCGTGATACCGCAATCCGCCGGCGTGAAACCCCGGCGGCACAAAAGTTGAGCCGAGGGTATGCATCTTCACCAGCGGCGTCAGATGTCCGGTGTCGCCGAAATCATAGGCGTATCTGCCGCGCGTCAGACTGGGGCACGCCGAAGGCTCGCAGGCAATCACGCGCGGTTTTGGTCCGCCGCGCAGACCGGCTCCGATAAACGGAAAGGCGATACCGGCAAAATTGCTGCCGCCGCCGGTGCAGCCCACAATGATGTCGGGATAATCGCCGGCCATCTCGAGCTGCGCGATCGCCTCCTCGCCGATGACGGTCTGATGGAGCAATACATGGTTGAGGACGCTGCCGAGGGCATATTTGGTGTCGGCGTGCTGCGCAGCGACTTCGACGGCCTCGCTGATCGCGATCCCGAGGCTCCCCGGCGAGTTCGGATGTGCGGCCAGGATCTGCCGTCCGGCGTTGGTCTCCTCGCTCGGGCTTGCGACGCATTGTGCGCCCCAGGCCTCCATCAGCGCGTTGCGATATGGCTTCTGCTCAAAGCTGACGCGCACCATGTAGACGCGCACTTCGAGCCCGAACAACGCGCCGGCAAAGGCCAGCGCCGAACCCCATTGTCCGGCGCCGGTTTCGGTCGTCAGCCGCCTGACACCGGCTTCTTTGTTGTAAAACGCCTGCGCCACGGCGGTGTTGGGCTTGTGACTGCCGGCCGGGCTGACACCCTCGTATTTGTAATAGATCTTCGCCGGAGTATCGAGCGCTCGCTCCAGCCGGCGGGCGCGGTAGAGCGGCGAGGGGCGCCACTGCCGGTAAACCTCGCGCACCGGCTCCGGGATCTCGATCATTCGCTCGGTCGCCACTTCCTGCGCGATCAGCGCCATCGGGAAGAGCGGCTCCAGATCCGCCGGTCCGATCGCCTGCAACGTGCCGGGATGAAGCACCGGCTCCGGCGGCCGCGGCAGGTCGGCGACGATGTTGTACCATTCCCTCGGCAGCCGGCTCTCGTCGAGCAGATATTTTATCGCGTCAGCCATTAGCCTCCCCTATTGTCCGCTCACCGTTCCTTAACCGTCGCCCCCCCGAAAGCGGGGGCTCAGGGCCACGGGCTAGGTTCCCGGAGCCCTGGCTTCCCGCTTGCGCGGGAATGACGAGGTTGATCGGTTAACCCCGCGTCGGGGGTTTCCAGATCCCGCGTTCCTGCATCAGCCGGACTTGCCGGTCGATGACGTCCCGTTTGTACTCGGCATGGCGGCCCGGGATTTTGTCCATATAGAGATTCTTAGGGTAGATCGGCTGTTCGTAAATGATCTGAGCCAGTTCGGCGCGGATGTCCTTGGGCCAGTTTGTCACCTGGGCGGATTGGCGGTGATGCCGCAACGCCTCGATGTTGATGACGCCGGAGACAAAGGTCGAGCCGTTCGTGTCGCGCTGTTTGCCGACGATCGCGCCGCGATAGTCGACAATCATCGACTGCCCGCCCCCAGCGTCGATCGGCGTCTCGCTGTCGGGGTAGAGGTGATAGCCGCCGATGTTGGGCGCGATGATATACATGTTGTTTTCGAGCGCCC
>JAFASL010000108.1 GCA_019244535.1 Alphaproteobacteria bacterium | reverse complement strand
AAAAATACCGTACTTTAGTTATTCTTTAAGGAGGACAATTCAAATATCGCGGCGGCGGGCGACCCGTTTTGGCATACGTGACAATGAACAGTTGGAGATAGTAATGGGCGATTTAGCAACAGACGCAATGCAAGATGCCAACGAAATCGAGATGCTCGAAGCGAAGGAAACTTGGAGTGTGTATCGCCTCGCGGATGGCACTACATTACGTATAAAGCCGGTTATGATTGCGGTCTTTCGTGCGGATGGCCAGCAAGGGCCGGGCGGCGAGCCTGTCTATAATATGAAATCCACAGTCATAACGGATGTGAGGGCTCCCTCTTCGTCGAACAAACCGAATTAAGCAATGGGCCGTGTACTCATTTTACCGTCGAACGACTGGCCGTCTTCGACCCGCACCTCGTTACGTTCAGACTTCACCACGGGCGTTTCGGTGATTGGGACGAGCACGGAGGCGACCTTTAACACCGGTGCAGTGGCCGCAACGATTGTGATCAGTTCGAGGGGAAACAGCGTCTCAACTCGGCCGAGCGGTTCCTCCGCGAGGACCGGATTGCAATCGGCAACTCATGCCAACACAGAGGAGCCGATGCAGGTCAGCGCCACTCCTCCAGCACCGGAAGCGGGCGCCCCGGATGGCAACAGTGTCGCCGAGCCCGCTCCTGTAGTTGATCAGCCCAAACCTCCGCCCCGCCAGGACAAGATCGAACTAACCATTGATTCATTGCAAAATTACGAGCTGCTTAAGCCCATTCGAGTCGTTGTCGAATCTTTAGGAGACAAGGTGTTTGTCGCCGAAGCGCCCGATTTGAATGTTTCTACCAGTGGAACCAGTGTTGGCGGCGCTCTGATCCTTTTGAAAGATCACATTTCTACGATCTACGAAGGTTACACGAGCAAGAAAAATCTGGACAGCGAACGCGCCCGGCAGTTCAAAACGTTTGAGACATATATCGGACGGCCAAGGCGTAATTGGATGTAAAAGGTCCGGATCCCAGCGGACTTTTGGCCGGCGCCCCAATGGCTCCTATCTGGACGGTCCCTCCGCATGCTCTTCGAGCGCCGGAAGCCGCTCCAGCATGGACTCCACCTCGGCGCGCTGCGCCGCGATATAGTCGTAGAACATCCGTTCGACGCGACGATACGGCGTGCCGCGGACACTTGCGAGCATCTCACGCTGCGCATCGTGACTTGCCAGGATCTTTTCATATTCGTCGCGAAAGTAGTGCAGATTGGAATTCAGATCCACAAAACGGTCGTCGGAGAGTAGCTCTATCGCATGCTGGGTTTTACCCATCCTGAACGGCGACTGAAGCGTGAACAGCCGAAAAGTGGTATCGTAGAGATCGTTCTGCTGGTGGACCGGCAGGGTTTTGAGCAGCGCGCCGTGCCGCGTGGGCAGCCAGTGAAACTCATGAAGCGCATCGCGCTCGGGTCCGTCACGCTGAATCTTCCGGTAATCGGTGATGTTTCCCTCGGTACCCAGCTCCGCCAGATTGACGAACTCGTTTGCCGGCACCGCTAAGTTGAGTATCTGCCGAAGCTTTACCGCCTGTACCGATAACGGCGACCATATGTTTGCGGCCGCCAAGGCGTTTCGCAGTGTATGGGCGCAATTGTCCGCCCAGACGCTCCAATTGTAATCGGCCCCGCCCTCGGCGTATTCGCGGTTTTTGTCGTTCAAAAAAGCGATGATTTCATCCAGCATCGGCCGCGTGACAGGCAGACGCGCGCAAAACACAGACCGTGCAAACCGCAGCGCCAGGTCGGTGCCGATCCCTTCATGCGCAATAAATTCTTCGAGGCTCGCTCCGGCGCCAACGCTGGGCGAGACGTGGAATTCGACGCCCTTATAAACACCCTTGTCGATCGCGTCATGCACTGCGGCGTCGAAATGCGCCTGCGTCAGAGGCTCGCCAGGTTTGAGATTGCCCTCGTAGAAAAGCTCGTAACCCGGAACCGCCACCCAATTGACATTGCGAAACCAGCGACCGACGCTGACGCCGGCGCCGTGTTCGGGATCGTCGAGTTCGGCGGCTGCGACGCGGCACCGCCGAAGTTGCGGAAATGGCGCGTTCTCGTCCTTGCAGGCGCCCTTGATATACATGACGGCGTGGCCGGCGACCCCGCCCTCGCCCTTCAATTTGGACCGGAACTGGCTCGTCGCACACAGCTCGACGTAATAGGGAAAAAGCTGATCATAGGCCGGGTCGGGACGCCGCTCTACGATGATGCGGTCCGGCTTCAGCATGAACCGCGAGATTACGCCGTCCTCGCCGCACCCGCCGAGCGCGAGCACGAGCCCGGCGGCAGCGACGGCTAATATGCCGCGGCCTGCCCTTTTGGGGAGCCGTACTTGAACCCTCGATACGCCAGCAACCACTGTAGTCACCGCCTGTGAAGAGGCTCGCCTGCGCCAGTCGCTCTGCTCAAAACCTAGCACGGCCCGGCCCATCGCCGCGACCGGGTCATCCTGTCGCGCCGGGCCTGCCACGGAACATGTCTAAAACCCTATCCACCCGATGGTGGCCCTAGTCTGAACGGCCATCCGCTGTGAAGGTGACCCGGCCCACCGCTTTCCCGCCATACGGCGAGGGCCGCGCCGCACCGCCTGTATCTCGGCCGTGGCGTGAAGCAGTTTCCAGGTTCCGATGATGGCAGGCATTCAAATTGCAAAAATTGGCTGACAAGTCGCCACCCTCGGCGGGATAGACGCCGTCAGCTGCTGAATTGCTATCCGTACTTGTCCAGCTCGCCGAGAGTATATCGTGCTATCTTGATCAGCTTTGATGCTTTAAAGGCCGTCGCCCATGGTCTTGGGGTTATTGAAGGCGATCTTGTGAAGGCTCAGCTGATGAAGCTTTATCATGCAAAGCTCGAGCAAACGCTAATAGCGCGTCGAGTCTTCACTCTTGCAAAGAGCTTGAACTGAATTAATCCGAAATTCCATCCATTGAGGGGCGAGGTCTAGTCTTGATACATGTTTCATTCGTCATGAAGGTGTTGTGCTTGAATCTGCATCCCTAATCGAAATCCCTAGCCGCTCGAACATCGGCCGAATCTATTACGCCAGGGCGGCGATGGCGACGACACTGGCGGCCACGACGAGGAGCCCGACCAGCAGCGGCCACACGAACCGCAGGTACTTGTCGTAGCCGACCTTTGCGATCGCCAGGCCGCCCACGACGACCACATTGGTCGGGGAGGCTAGGAGGGTCAGACCGTGGCCCAGGATCCACGCGGTGATGGTGGTGGGGCGGCTCACGCCGGCAAAGTCGGCCAGCGGCGTTAAGAGCGGCATCGCCAAGGCGGCGTGGCCGGAACTTGATGGTATCAGGAAGGCGAGCGGGATGTTCACCAGCATCGCCGCGACGGCAAAGGCCCCGGCCGACGCGCCGGTGATGAGTTGCTCCATCGCGTTGAGGATGGTGTCGAGGGTCTTGGTGTTGGTCATGATCACCGAGACACCGCCGGCCAATAGCATGACCATGGCGGGACCCATCATGTCCGAGGCACCCGCGGAGATGAGCCGCACGATCTCCTTCTCGTTCATCTTCGCGACCAAGCCGGTGAGTGCTGACGCGATCAGGAACAGCATCGCCAGTTGCGGGAACCACCAGTCCAATTCGAACCAATAGGGCACGGCCGCGGCGGCCACATGGGTCACGTCATAGTCGGCCGGTCCAGTCGTACCGCCGAGGATGCTGGACCAGGGGATGACCGAGAAGATCATGAGGCCGAAGGCGAAGGCGGTAATCGCGAGAACCCATTTCTGGGTTCCCGTGAGGGTTTGGTCGGCTCCAGCGGGATTGGCGGCAAGGTCCTCCACCGCATGATCGGTGGCCGATTCGTCCTCGGGCGCGGGCTCGTCGAAGCCGACCAGCGAGTTGCTCGGATCGGAGCGCACCTTAGCCGCATAGCGCAACACCCACCCCGTCGCCATCGCCGTCAGCAGCACCCACAGAATCACACGCAGCACGATGCCCTCGCCGATACTGACCCCGGCCTCGCCGGCGGCGACTCCTATGGAGAAGGGGTTCACCGTGGCGCCCATGACCCCGATCATGGCGCCGATGATGATCATCGCGGCCGTGACCAGCCGGTCGTAGCCGAGTGCGGTCATGAGCGGGATGAACAGCGCATAGAAGCCGAGTGTCTCCACCGAGAAGCCCATCGTGGAGCCGAGCAGCGAAAACAGCAGCATGACGGCGGTGATGAGCAGCCAGCCCCTGCTGCGCAGGCGGTTGGCCAGCGCGGCAACGGCGACCTCGAGGCTGCGGGTCGCGAAGCTGATGGAGATGAAGGCACCGATGGCCATGATGAAGACGATGACGCCGATCTGGCCGAACAGGCGCCCGACGGTTTGGGTATCGACGAATCCGCGCACGGGGCTCAGCAGGCCGTAGATGCCGTTGACCGGCGCGAGGATCAGCTGCTCGACCCTCTCGCCGAAGGTGAGCGGCGATTCGATCCGCCGGTAGGTGCCCGGGATCGGGGAGCCGTCGGCGTCGGTGGCGTACTGACCGGCCGGGATGAACAGGGCCCCCATCCAGACCAGTACGGTGACGATCGCTAGCGTCGTCACGGCGCTGGGGAACTCGAACTTTTGCTTCGGAGGTTTGGATTGCGCGGTGGCGCTCACGGTCTGTTCGGACAAGATCCCCACCTTAAGGAATTGCTGAGTTGCCTAGAACGACTTTCGGACCATCAACCAGATCTCAGTCGAGCTGTAATTCGCCCATAGGCTGTTCCTTTCGTCCAGGAGATACAAGACCTCCGGGCGCAGGGACCAGCTGCGCTGGAGTAAGTGGGGGGCAGAGAACTTTCTCGATTACCATAGCAGTGGCCTTCTTAGGTCGTCCCCGCGCTGCTAAAATTGAGGACGCGAGGTATCATCGTGGGATTGCAGCCTTATTTCGGACCGCCGCGAGTATGGTTACGTTGTCCGAGACGAACAGTCGCCATGAGCGGTGGTGTTGATCATCAATGCCGGTTACTTTAACGATGATTGCCCGAGGGTCGATGACTGCGCCCACCCGCGTGCAAACTGTTTTTGGTTGACCTCCCATGCATGTGTGTTCCGTGAACCAGGTCGCCTCCTCGTGAGAGATCTGCAGTGAAGGCTCCTGGATCTGCGTGGACTTTCTTCACCTTGATCTGTTTTGGCCTCTGGCTGACTTCGTGCAAGCCGGACACCAAGGCCGAGGCGCCGGAGATACGTCCGGTCCGCACGGTGACCGCGGCCAAAGGAGAGGCTGCGGAAACCGTGGTGCTGACTGGCCACATCCAGGCCGATGACGAGCCGTCGTTTGCGTTTCGCATTGGCGGGCGGGTGCTTGAAAGACCGGTAAATATCGGCGATCGGGTGAAAGCGGGACAGGTACTGGCCAAGCTCGATCCGGAGACCGAGCTCAGCGCCTTGCGCTCGGCCGAATCCGCCCTCACCGCCGCGCAAGGGCAATTGAATTACCAACGTGGTGACTTCGAACGCCAGCGGCAGCTGCTGGCGAATGGCCACACGCCGCGGGCCCGGTTCGATCAGTCACAGAAGGCGCTGCAGAATGCGCAATCGCAGGTCGACGACGCCGAGGCTCGACTGGAGATTGCCCGGGACCGCGTCAGCTGGACCACACTTACGGCGGACGCCGAAGGAACGGTGACGGCGCGCGGCGCGGAACCGGGCGAGGTGGTGCAAGCCGGGCAGATGATCGTTCGCCTCGCCCGCCAGGGAGGGCGCGACGCCGTCTTCGACGTGCCGGCCCAACTGCTGCGCTCGGCGCCGAGCGACTCGGAAATCACGGTGAGGCTGACCGACGACTCCAGCGTCGCCGCGACCGGGCGGGTGCGGGAAGTGGCAGCGCAGGCCGATCCTGCCACCCGTACGTTTGAGGTCAAGGTCGGCCTCAGCGACCCGCCGGAGGCGATGCGCCTGGGCGCCACGGTCACCGGCAGCGTCAAGCTCGCTTCCGAACCGGTAATCGCCATCCCGGCGAGTGCGCTGACGGAGCTCAATCGCGAGCCGGCCGTCTGGATAGTCGATCCCCAGAACCTGACGGTATCGATGAGAAACGTGGAATTGCTGCGCCACGACCCGGGGACGGTGGTGATTGCCCAGGGTCTCGAGACGGGAGATATTGTCGTCACCGCCGGTGTCCAGGCGCTTCATCCCGGCCAAAAGGTACGCCTCCTCGGGTCGTCATCCTAGATGCGGTTCAATCTCTCGAAGTGGGCGCTCGAGCACCGCTCGTTCGTCGTTTATATGATGATTGCCGCAACGATCGCCGGCTTAGGCGCTTTTTACCGGCTCGGCCGCGACGAAGATCCGCCGTTCGTCATCAAGACTATGGTCGTGCAGGCAGCGTGGCCCGGCGCGACATTGGATGACACACTGCTGCAGATCACCGATCGGCTCGAGCGCACCTTGCAGGAGACGCCGAGCCTCGATTTTCTGCGCAGCTACACGAGCCCCGGCAAGACGACGATCTTTGTCAATCTGAAGGGGGCGACTACCGCACGAGAAATTCCCGATATTTGGTACCACGTCCGCAAGAGCGTT
>JAFASL010000543.1 GCA_019244535.1 Alphaproteobacteria bacterium | reverse complement strand
ACGACCGGTCTCTTGATAATAGGCTTCCAGGTTTTTCGGCACGTCCAAATGAGCGACGAAGCGGACATTCGGCTTGTCGATCCCCATTCCAAAAGCGATCGTGGCTGCGACAATCACCCCCTCTTCCCTGAGGAAGCGCTCCTGGTTGCGCTCGCGCGCTGCTGGTTCGAGCCCGGCATGATAGGGCAGCGCGACACGCCCGCGTGCCTTCAGCGATGTCGCGGTCTCCTCGGCCGCGCGGCGTGTGAAGCAGTAAACGATCCCCGCATCGCTCGGATGCTCCGCAGCGAGAAAACGCCAGAGCTGCTCAAGAGGGCTTTGCTTGGGAATGACGCGATAGAACAAGTTGGGCCGGTCATACCCGGCGGCGAAGATCCGTGCCTCCGCCAATCGCAGTTGCACGATGATGTCACGGCGCGTCGGGCCGTCGGCGGTCGCGGTCAGTGCCATCACCGGCACGCTCGGAAAACGATCCTTGAGGATCGAGAGCTGTTGGTACTCCTGACGGAAATCATGCCCCCATTGCGAGATGCAATGCGCCTCGTCGACAGCAAAAATGGCGAGGCGGGTTTGTGACAGCAGCTCCAGGCAGCGCTGTGTCATAAGCCGCTCGGGCGAGATGTAGAGCAGATCGAGAGCCGCATCGCGAACCGACTTCTCCACCTCGGCCGCCTCGCCGGCAGACAACCGCGAATTTAAAGCTGCCGCCCTCACCCCGGCCTGCCGGAGCGCGTCCACCTGGTCTTTCATCAACGCGATAAGCGGAGATACGACGACGCCCACCCCAGAGCGCAACAGCGCCGGGATCTGATAGCACAGCGACTTGCCGCCACCGGTCGGCATCAGCACGACAGCGTCGCCGCCCGCTGTGACGTGCTCGACAATTGCTCGCTGCTCCCCGCGAAAGCTGTCAAAGCCGAACACTTCGCGCAGTAGGCTTTGGGGGGTGTGTCCGCTCACAGCCAGATTCGAGACGTTGTCAGTGGAGCTCCACCACCCGTGGCGAGGGCGCCGACACCACTCGGGTTTCCCTCCTGTTCCATACGCTGCACTCTACATGCGCCGAGCGGCTCACGCACGATCGCTTGCGACCACGCCGCCGAGCCCTGCCGCTAGATGAATTAGCGCCGACTCCTCTTGTGCGCTCCGGCGCGCTATAAGAGAGGTCGGGTCGCCTGGATTCCACGCCTCGGGACCTCGTATATCTGGTAATCTGCAACATCATACGCTGGCGGGGGGACGAGATGGCGATCGCACGCCTGGTTTGCTTAGGCTTACTTTTCGTGCTCGGCCTGGCACGGTTGGCCGAAGCACAGAACGCCGCGTCGCTCTTTATCGCCGCCGACATGGTGCGGGGGCCTGGGGGAAGCGGCCCCGTTTGCGTCCTCAGCAGTCGGTTCATGAGAAAAGAAGAAGTGGCTTGGCGCATCCGCGTGCAAGATATCAGCGGCAAAGAGCTCGACAACAAAGGCCTCAAAGGCGTCGTCGTCGAATTGTCGGACGGGCAAAAATTTCCCGCGCGCTTCGGCGGCCACCCGCCGAAGGAGCCGACGGCCTATCTCTGGTCGACGGCATGGGTGATCCCAGACGATTACCCGACAGGAACCTTCAACTACAAGGTCGTTGCCACCAGCCTGGACGGGACCACGCAGACCTGGGAGCCGGTCAACACGAAGGCCTCGCTGCTGACAATAGTTGCCGGCACTTTTGAACCGGCGAAATGAGTTTTCGGTGATCTATGGTTTGGGCGCTGCGAGCCGCGGCATCTTCTGCGCGCTCTTCATACTGGTGCCGTCTATCGCAAGCGCGCAACTGAGCCTTCCAGCCCCGCTAGCTGCGCCGAAAGGTTTTGTCGGACGGATGACAGTCTCGCCCGACCACGGCCCAGCAGGCTCGCCGGTACAGGTCACGGCTGAGGGGCTGCCGGCCGACACGGATTTTCAACTCGTCTGGCGCACCGTTAGGGGAAGCTGGAAAATAAAAGGAGCCGAATATCATGGCCGCGAATATGAGCCTGCGGCCTTCGAGATTGCCACGGTCAGAACCGACGGGTCAGGCAACGTCGCGGCCAGCTTTACCGTACCGGAGGATTATGGATTCCTCCACGACGTCGTTCTTCAGCAGGGCGAGCGCCTCTTCATTCAGGCCGGTTTCGCCGTCGATATGTCGGTGCGGCTGTCGCCCGAGACCGGCCCGCCGGGCACGCCAATCACCGTCGAGGTCAAGGGTATCGGCTGGCGTCCGCTCGAAAACAGCTGGACGTTGCTTTACGACAACCATTTCACGGGCTGGATATCGGCGGTGACTACTGCCGGCTCGGCGATTTTCACCATCCCCGCCAGTGGCCGTCCCGGCGATCACGTTATCCAGGTGCTGCACGGCGAGTTCACCTTCCCTTACCGCAATATGCAGCAGAGCCCTGAAGCCGACCGGCCGCGTTTTGCATTGCATTTCACCGTCACCCCTGATCCGCCGGTACTGCCGGCGCCAGAAAAAGCGCAGGCGCAGCAGAGCGTGCGCGGGCTGCCCGAACAGCGCGCGCTCCAGGTGGCGCCGCCCTTTGCCGGGGTAGGCGAGGCGGTGGCCGTAAGCGTGGCCGGCTTGACACCTGGCAAGCGGTATCCGCTCGGCTGGACCTCCGTTATCGGTAACCGCGTTGGCGGCCACGGCTGGAACGAGGGGTCAAGACCCGTCGCTGAGGCGGTTGCGGATGCATCAGGCCGCGCTCAATTCAATTTCGCGGTTCCCGACGACCTCGGCGGCGCGCACGCGCTTTCGGTCGAGAGTGGAGGTGAAAAGCAGACGGGAAGCTTATGGATAAAGCCCACCGCGTTTCCGCTCGATATCCAGCGAGGCCCAGCCGGCACGTCCTTTACCGTACATTTGAACGGCGTCGGCTGGACCGAAACCGCAAATATCTACACCGTCGTCTACGACAACAGCTATATCGGCTACGCCTGTGCCTTCAACAGTCACGGAGATGTCACGATCCCCTTGATAGCGACGGGCGATCCCGGCTGGCATTTTATCGACCTTTATCCCGCGATCTACCGAGGTGAAGAGCAGCGGCCCCGAAATTTTCTTATTCCACAGCTGAGCTACGCAGCCGATCATCCCGGCGAGGATCTGCCAGCCTTCCACTTCGCCTTCGAAGTAACGGAGGAGTAGTGCGCTTACGCCGGCGAGGATGCGCCAATAGTCGGCTCTCACGGCCCCGCAAGTCTGGCACGTTTAACTCGGCAAACAGTTAGCACGGTTGCGGCCGAGGATGGCCCAGGCGGGCGGTATTTTCGCGTTGAGATTGTGCATGCATTGCGGAAGGATAAGACGGGACTCGGTCTGTAGAAAGGACCCAGGGCCGAAACCACGGCGGCGAGAGTAGCCGCCGGACGACGCCGAGAGCGAGGGAATGTGCTTGATCATCGTTGCGTTTTAGGCCGAAAGCGGCGGATCCTTGCGACGGGCGCTATAGCTTTTCTTTTCGTGTTTCAGGGCTTGGCCCTATCGCCTGGGGCGGTCGGCGAGGAGACAAATGCGACGGCGAGCGCCGGTGCATCCGATCGCGATACCGCGCCTGGGGATCCCATCCCCTTTAGCGGCAATCGCGAGCTCAAGTCACGCCTGGACGCGACGGGCAAGTTGACGGTCGCGGGCGAGCGCCTTCGCGGCTGGCTGCTGCGCCGTTTCTATGCCGCCCATGGATTTGAGACGGTATGGGACGGCCATCCGACAGAGGCCAGCCGGTTGTTGCGGGACGCGGTAATGCGCGCCGGCGACCATGGTCTCGATCCGGGTCTGTTCCACGGCACGACTTTGGCTGAGCGCGCCTCGAACCTGTCGCCGGTGGAACGAGATTTGCTGTTCTCCGATGCCTTTCTTTCTTATGCCGATGCGCTGGCGCGAGGAGCACTGCCGATCGAAGAGCGGACGGATGACGAGGACCTGCAACCCGAACCGGTCGACATAGTCGCAGTCATAGATGCAGCAATCGCCGCGCCCGATCCGGGAAAAGTCATCGAAGCGCTCGCACCGACCTCCCTTGAATACTCGGCCATGCGGCGCGCCTATGCCGATTACCGGGCGATCGCCAGCGGTCTGCAGGGCTCCCGGAACAAGGTCCAGCGCACGATTCCTGAGCGGCCGGTGGCTGAAAGGCGGTTGCGACAGCTCGCGGTCAACCTCGAGCGGCTGCGCTGGTTGCCACGCCAGATGCCGCGCGACCGGGTCGTCGTCAATGCCGCCATTGCGCGGCTTCAGCTATTTCGTGACGACCGCCCGGTGTTCACCACGCGCGTTGTCGTCGGCGAAACCGACAAACAGACCCCCGAACTTCAATCCACGATCAACGATGTCCTGTTGAACCCGCCCTGGAACATTCCGCGGTCGATCGCCCAGAAGGAAATTTTGCCCAAACTGGCTGCCGATCCCGGTTATCTGGCCAGCCACCATATGCGTTTTCGCAGCAATGGCGCGATCCAGCAGGAAGCCGGGCCCTACAGCTCTCTGGGCCGGCTGAAATTCGAGATGGACGATCGCTACGACGTCTATCTGCACGATACTCCCACCAAGTCGCTGTTCCAGTCCGCCGCGCGGATGATGAGCCATGGCTGCGTTCGCGTCGAAAACCCGCGCACCCTCGCGGTGATGCTGCTCGGACAGTCTGTCGAAAGCATCGACAAGGGAATCGCCGCCGGCCACACCAGTCGGCGGGTCTTACCCGCGCCGATGCCGGTTTTCATTGTCTACCAGAGTGCTTACGTCGAATCGGACGGGTCGATACAGTTCCGCGGCGATCCCTACGACAGGGACGAGGAGATTTGGCGCTACCTGACGCGGGCGCAACAGCTCCCGATGGCGCAAGATTCCGCCCTCGGCCAGCGAAAAGGGTGATTAGGGTACAGTATTTCTCAACCGTTGGTCGGTATTTTCTCGATAAATTCCCCGCGGTTTGGTTGATTCAAAGCGATCGGACTTGTTTGACCAGTTTCGAGGTGCTATGGCGTCCTTCGGGGAAATTTGGGGGATAACCAATGCATGCGTCGCCTTTGTTGACGCGGCGCCGATTGCTCGGTGCCGCGGCTGCCGTTACTACGGTTGGTCTCATCACGCCGGCTCCGGCCATTTCTTATGCTCCGCGATCGATATCGCTTTACAACACGCATACCGGGGAATGGCTGCGCACCGTTTACTGGG
>JAFASL010000841.1 GCA_019244535.1 Alphaproteobacteria bacterium | reverse complement strand
AGAAACCCGGCGCCAATCAGCACCAGCCACAAGACGCCAAGGCTCAGGTAGAACATGACCAAGAACTTGCCGTAGGTCACCAGGATGCCAATCCCTTGCGTCGTCACGGTTGCCGCCATCGCGGCAAAGACGGCGATCGGGGCCAGCGCCATGATGTAGCCAGTGATCTTTAGGATAATCTGCGAGGTCTCGTCGATGATCTTGATGACCCCCTCCGCGCGCTCGCCGAGGGATGCTGCCGCAACGCCAAAAAACAGAGAGAAGACCACTATCTGCAGGATCTCGTTGTTGGCCATCGCCTCGACCGCGCTCTTCGGCACAAGGTGGGTGACGAAATCCTTGAACGACAGCGAGGCGGCATTGAGGTTGGTCGCGGCGCTCGTATCAGGCAGCGGCAAGTTGAGGTTGTCGCCCGGGCGCAAAATGTTGACCATGATGAGGCCGAGCAGCAACGACACGAGCGAGGCGCTGACAAACCACAGCATGGCCTTGCCGCCGATCCGGCCGACCGACTTGGTGTCGCCCATATGCGCGACACCGACCACCAAGGTCGTAAAGACGAGCGGCGCGATGATCATCTTGATTAGCCGCAGAAAGATGTCGGTGAACAGTGAGATGTAGCCGGCGATTGTTTTCGCGGTCTGCGGATCGGGCCACAGCGCGTGACAGGCATAGCCGACCGCGATGCCGAGCAGCATCCCGATAAAGATGATCGTCGTCAGTCGTTGCGCGCGCATGGGATCCCTCTCAGTGCCGACCGCAAGGATGCGTCAAACCGGACTGTAAGAAAACCGTCATCGCTTTGATTATGGGTTGGCAATTGCCTAATTGCCTCAGTTACGAGATCGTGCTGACCCCGATGCAGGCTTCCTTGATCATTCCAGAAACGCAAAGACCGGTCGACCGCGACCAGATTGAAGCCGTCGAGCCGCTGGTCCGACCTTATGTGAGGCATACGCCGATCATCACGGTCGCCGCGCAAGATTTCGGTCTCGACGCCCTGCCGCTCGTGCTGAAGCTCGAGTTTCTCCAACACACCGGCTCGTTCAAACCGCGTGGTGCGTTCGTCAATCTTCTCACCCGCCCCGCGCCGCCGGCCGGCGTAGCGGCGGCGTCTGGAGGCAATCACGGCGCCGCCATCGCTTACGCCGCTATGAGGCTCAATATTCGCGCGACGATCTTTGTGCCGCGCATCACGTCACCGGCAAAGACCGAGCGCATTCGCGGCTACGGTGCCGAGCTTGTCGTCGCCGGCGGGCAGTACGCCGATGCGTTGGCAGCGAGCGAGGAATTTGTCGCAACCACCGGCGCGCTCGCCATACACGCATACGATCGAGCCGAGACCATCCTGGGCCAGGGTACTGTCGGGCTCGAGATCGAGGAGGATGCACCGAACATCGATACGCTGCTTGTCGCCGTAGGTGGCGGCGGGTTGATCGGCGGCATTGCCGCCTGGTATGCCGGCCGCATTCGCATCGTCGCGGTCGAGCCGGAACTGGCGCCGACCTTACACGCCGCGCTCGCCGCAGGCCGCCCTGTCGATGCGCCGGCAGGCGGCATAGCCGCCGACTCGCTCGCGCCGCGTCGGGTCGGCGAACTGATGTTCCCGATCGCCCAACGTTTTGTCGAGCGCTCGGTGCTGGTCTCGGACGAGGCGATACGCAGCGCTCAGCAGGCATTGTGGGAGGCGCTGCGGGTGATCGCCGAACCCGGCGGCGCTGCAGCGTTGGCCGCGCTTCTGTCGGGCGTCTACCGCCCCGACCCCGGCGAGCGTGTCGCGGTCTTGCTGTGCGGCGCAAATACTACTGTGGTCCTCCCCGGAGAGGTTCGTAACGAGCGGTCCGCTGACCATGTAAGTCAAATCGCGGTCGAAAAATAAGGGGTTCCATGGAAACCGGACGTTTGAACGCCTACGAGGTAGCGCCCGAGGCGATGCGCGCGGTGCAGCGGGCCGAAGGGTATATCCAGCAGTGCGGACTGGAAAAGAGCCTGATCGAGCTCGTCAAGATGCGAGCCTCACAGATAAATGGTTGCGCCTATTGCCTCGATGTGCACAGCAAGGATGCCCGCCGCGCCGGCGAAACCGAGCAGCGGCTCTATCTGCTCGACGCGTGGCACGAATCACCCCTCTACACGGACCGCGAGCGCGCCGCTCTGGCGTGGACCGAGGCCCTCACCCGGGTCGCGGAGACCCATGCACCCGACGCGATCTACGACGAAGTCCGCCGCCACTTTGAGGATAAGGAGCTGGTCGACCTCACCACTCTGATCGGCCTCATCAATCTTTGGAACCGCCTCGCCATCGGCTTTCGCTACCAGCATCCGGTGGAATAGGCACTGGCCGTGCCCGCTTGTCACCTATGACCAGCGCGTTCTGCGGTTTGCGACAGACCACGGTCGGCAATACGGGTTTTCGGCTAGCGATCGACTCATCGCACGGGCGCTAAATACATCGCTTTCAGATCAGGCGAAGCGGTTGGAGCGTGGGAAGCCGCCAGGGACGAGGCGGCCGGCCGCGCCGCGCGAGCCGAGCCACGGAGTGAGGTTGGTTTCGGTGCGGATGCGGTTTTCACCTTGCCGCCAAGAGAGGCCGTCGGCGAGGCGGAACACTTTGCAATCGGCGAGACCACCGGATTTGTAGCGCTGCAGGATGACGCCGCGGCCTCGCGTCATCAATGGAATATCATCGAGCTTGACGACCAGCATCTTGCGGTTATCGCCGACAAAGGCGGCCGCGTCGCCGACCTCCGCCTGCACGCATACCTGTGCGACCGTGCCCTCGGCCGGCGTCAGTACCTGCTTGCCGGCCCGGGTCTGGGCGACGGCCTCCTCACCGTCGACGACAAAGCCGCGTCCGTCACTCGCCGCGACGAGCAGCTCCATGCCGGGCCGGTAGGGGAACATTGCGACAATATCGTGCTCGTTCGGCAGGTCGATCATGAGCCGCAGCGGCTCGCCATGGCCACGACCGCCTGGCAGACGATCGACGCCGATCGTGAAGAAGCGACCATTGGTACCAAAGATGATCAGGCGATCCGTCGTTTCCGCGGCGATGGCAAAACGGGGCGCGTCGCCCTCCTTGTATTTCTGCTCCGCCGCCGAGCCGTTGTGTCCTTTGACCGTGCGGATCCACCCCTTGGCCGAGCACAGAACCGTTACCGCCTCGCGTTCGACGAGCGCCGCGGCCGGGATCTCGATCGGCTCCGGAGCGGCGCCGATCTCGGTCCGACGGCGTCCCAGCGGCGTGTCGCCGCCAAATTCGGCGGCTGTCGCCTTGACCTCATTCGCGATCGCACGCCACTGCCGTTTCTCGCTCGCCAGCAGCGCCGCGAGCTTGCCTTGCTCGGCCGACAGCTGGTCGAGTTCCTTGCGGATCTCGATCTCCTCGAGGCGGCGCAACGCGCGCAGCCGCATATTGAGGATCGCATCGGCCTGCACCTCACTGAGCTCCCAGCGGGCCATCATCTCGGCCTTGGGATCGTCGCTTTCGCGGATGATGCGGATCACCTCGTCGAGATTGACATAGACGACGATGTGACCGCGCAGGATCTCCATGCGCCGGGCAACCGCCGCGAGGCGGTGACGGCTTCTGCGCTGCAACACCACCCGGCGATGGTCGAGAAAGGCTTGCAACGCCTCCTTCAGGTTTATCACCCGCGGGACGCCGAGCGGGTCGAGCACGTTGAGGTTGAGCGGCACGCGGATTTCGAGATCGGTCAGCCTGAAAAGCTGCTCCATCAACGTCTCGGCCTCGACATTGCGAGTCTTCGGCTCGAGGACGAGACGCACATCCTCGGTCGACTCGTCGCGGATGTCGGCGAGCAGCGGCAACTTCTTCTCTTCTAGCAAGGCGGCGATCTTCTCGATCAGCCGCGCCTTCTGCACCTGATACGGTACCTCGGTGATGACGATCTGATAGAGCCCGTGGCCCAGGGCCTCCGTTGTCCAGCGGGCGCGCAGCCGGAAGCTGCCGCGACCGGTTTCATAACCTTGCCGGATGGTCTCGGGCGGCTCGACCAGGACGCCACCGGTCGGAAAATCGGGTCCTGGAATATGGGCGCACAACGCGCCCACCGGGCAGGCGGGCTGGTCGATCAGATACAAGAGAGCGCCGCATAGCTCGCCGAGATTGTGCGGCGGAATGCTGGTCGCCATGCCGACCGCAATCCCCGACGCGCCGTTGGCGAGCAGGTTCGGAAAACGCGCCGGAAGAATGACCGGCTCTTGGTCTTCGCCATCGTAGGTCGGCCGGAAATCGACGGCGTCCTCGTCGATCCCGTCGAGCATTGCTTGCGCAACGGCCGAGAGGCGGCTCTCCGTGTAGCGCATCGCCGCAGCGTTGTCGCCGTCGATATTGCCGAAGTTCCCCTGTCCGTCGATCAGCGGATAGCGCTGCGAGAAGTCCTGAGCCAGCCGGACGAGTGCGTCATAGACGGCCAGTTCCCCGTGTGGGTGGAATTTGCCGATGACGTCGCCGACAACGCGAGCGCATTTCTTGTATCCGGAAGCAGGGTCCAGGCGGAGCTGGTGCATCGCGTGCACAATCCGGCGGTGCACCGGTTTGAGACCATCGCGAACATCCGGCAGCGAACGCGACATGATTGTCGAGAGTGCATAGGACAGATAGCGCTCGCCGAGCGCATCGGCGAAATCGACATTGCGGATCTCGCCAGAGAGGGTGGTGACCGTCATTAAAGTACCTTCGGCCGCGATCTCGGTTTGAAATGCTAATCGGCCATCGTAGCAGCCGTTGTCGCGCGTCGTATGCGTTCGGCAAACCGGGAGCGGGCCGCCGGCAGGGCGCGGCCTTGCGGGTTGAATACGTGATGCACCAGAAAGTGCTCCGTCAGGGCCATACCAAGCGCGATCTGGCGCGCGTCGGCCGGCTCATCGCGGCACAAAAAACCCGGCAGGACCAGGAGCTTATCGCGGTAAGGAAGGCCGGACGCGCGCGACACCGCGCGCCCAGTGCGCGGTGAGACATACGCAAGCTCGGTCACGGCACCCGAGACCGCGCAGCGCTCGAGATCCAGCCCAAATCCGAGTGCGGCAAGCAGGTCCCGTTCCCAGCCGACGTAATGTGCCAGCCAGTCGGCCGCCGAATCGAGCGCCCGGAGCAACCCGCCGAGCGAGGCAAAGACGCGCGGGTACGGTTCCCGCTCGGGCAAAGCGGCTGAAATCAACGCCGCCGCCGCCATCAGCCCGGCCAACCGGTCGGGATCGTCGAGCAGCCCGGCAGCATGAGGCCACACCAGCTCGCAAGTCATCGTGCCGAGATGCTCGCTGAGGCGCCCACGCCATATGGCGGCAACTTCGTTTCCGGGCTGCAGCACGGCGCGGATCTTGGGTGACTGGCCGCCGCGTACCAAGCCGGCATGCCTCCCGTGATCGCGGGTCAGCAATTCGACAATCACCCCGCTTTCGCCGTGGCGGCGAGCCGCAACGACGAACCCGAAGTCACGCCACTCCATCAGACATCGTAATCGAGCCCGAGCGCCTCGAACCGCTCTCGGTCCTCGGCCCAGCTCTGGCGAACCTTGACGAACAGGAACAGGTGCACTCGGCGTTCGAACAAGTCTTCCAGCTCGGCCCGCGCGCGGGTGCCGATAGTCTTGATGCGCCGTCCACCTTCCCCCAAGACGATCGCGCGCTGACCCTGGCGTTGGACATAAATCACCTGTTCGATCCGAACGCTCCCGTCCGGCTTGGCCTGCCATCGCTC
Source organism: Alphaproteobacteria bacterium (assembly GCA_019244535.1). Lineage (GTDB taxonomy): Bacteria > Pseudomonadota > Alphaproteobacteria > ATCC43930 > CGMCC-115725 > AP-15. Next base: position 484 of record JAFASL010000841.1, on the reverse strand, counting down.
GGTCTCGACAGTGGAGGTATAGGGGATTTCATCATGCAATTGCAGGAAGACCTGCTCGCGCGTCGCCTCGGCTGCGATCAGACGCTCAGGAGCACTCGACAGCTGATCCTCCGGAAAGAGCCAAGGCCCTTGCGGCAAGCTTGCGGCGAGATGCCGTTTCACGTCGTCTACGCCGTCGCCCTTCAGACCGGAGATCATGAATATGGGATCGAAATGGCCTTGGCGGGAGAGCGCATCCGCAAGGCCGAGCAGCAAGTCGCGGCGGACCAAGTCAATCTTGTTCAACACAAGGATCGATTTGCGGCCGCGCTCTCTCAAAGCGGCGAGGATGCGGTCCGTATCCTCATCGCGATTTCGAGAGGCGTCGACCAGAAATAAAATTTCGTCCGCATCCGCAGCGCCGGACCACGCCGCTGCCACCATCGCGCGGTCGAGCCGGCGCCGCGGGGCAAAGATCCCCGGCGTGTCCACGTAGATGAGCTGC
>JAFASL010000835.1 GCA_019244535.1 Alphaproteobacteria bacterium | reverse complement strand
CACGAATTTGCCAACCCGCTTGACAAATCAAACGGTTGTTCACCCTCTCACCGCAAAACCTGCCCTCGGGGGCGCTCCGCGTGGACTCGTGCGCGGGGCCCCTCCTCTCCCCCCGCAAGCGGGCGGCGAGGGGAAGGGCACCCGTGGGACGAGGCTTCGGCACGAATGTGCGCACTGGCGGTTTTCGCGGGCTGGCGCTAAGTCCATTATAACCAGCGAGAGGAGAGCCATGGATAATGACTCGGGTGAAATTGTTTTCGACCCGCGCGGCGTCGTCGAGACCAAGCCGCTCGCGCTTGCCAAGCGGCCCGCCGCACTCGACGGGCTGCGTTTGGGGGTCCTGGACAACACGAAATGGAACGCCAATCGCTTATTGCGCAAGACCGTAGCGAGGCTCCAGCAGGAATTTTCCTTTGCCGCGGTGAACCATTACCGCAAGGAGAGCTTCTCCAAGGATGCCGACCCGGCTTTGATCGAAAATATAGCGGCGAACAGCGAAATCGCGCTGACAGCGATCGGCGATTGAGGGTCGTGCACGTCGTGCTGTACGCATGACGCCATCAGACTGGAAGCCGCCGGCTGTCCGACAGCAGTTGTTCTCACAACCGAATTTCTTCACGAGGCAGAGGTGCAGCGGGACGCGCTCGGTATGCGCGATCTCGCTCCCGTCGTCATCGACCACCCGCTCAGTACGTTGACTGACGACGAGATCGACCAACGGGCGCAACAAGCCGCGGCCCAGGCCATCGCCGTATGGCTCAGGGCGCATGACCCCGGGGCTCGGGACGTCTGTCTTACTCCGCCCATGGGCTATTGACGGGGTTGGATGAGCACGATGGCAGCGAGCAGTTCGGCGCGTTGTTCGGGGCTGTTCACCGGGAAGCGGTGCCAGTCGTCCTCGAGCCGCAGATCAGCAAAAAGGCCTGCGGGATCCTCATGGAAATGGAGGAAGGCCCTGCCGTTGACGTAGAAGATCCCCGGCCGCCGTTCGATGAGAGCGGTCCGTGTTCTAAGGCCGCCCAGCAAATCGCTCAGAGCCTCGAGCGCGCCCGCGCCAGCATGTTTCATCGAACATGATATTACAGCGCCCGGCGGGCGCAAAGCGAGGTCGAGAATGGATGCAGAAGCCGCCTATGCGGGTCTGCGGGTATTGGATCTGGGGCAGGGTGTCGCCGCGCCTTATTGCGCGATGCTGCTGGCGATGCACGGCGCCGAGGTCATCAAACTCGAGCCGCCGACCGGGGACTGGTCGCGCGGGCTCGGCACCCAATATGGCGACCACACTGCGATGTCCGCCCATTACAATCGCGGCAAGCGCAGTCTGGCACTCGATCTGAAGGCTCCGGCGGCGCGCGAGATTGCGGTGACGCTCGCCGCGCGCGCCGATGTCGTGATCGAGGGCTTCCGTCCTGGTGTCGCGGCCCGGCTCGGGCTCGGATATGACGAGTTGCGCGCGCGCAACCCGGGGCTTCTCTATCTCTCGGTCAGCGGCTTTGGCCATGACGGCCCCTACGCCGCCCTGCCCTGCACTGATTCTGTGGCGCAAGCGTTTTCCGGCCTCATGTCGGTCAATCTCGGGAATGACGGGATGCCGCACCGGATCGGTGCGATCATAATCGACACGATGACTGGCCTCTACGCGGCGCAGGCGCTCGCAATCGCGCTTTACAAACGCGAGCGCTGCGGTGAGGGCCAGCGCATCGAGGTGAGCCTCGCGCAATGCGCCGCGGCGATGCTGGGTCACAAGCTGGCCGAGCACTCGCTGGAGGGCGGCGCCCCGCGGCAGTTGAATGCGCCAACCGGCGCTTACCGGACCCGTGACGGCTGGATCATGGTAGCGCTAGTGCGCGAGGAGCAATATGTGCGGCTGGTGCGAGCTCTCGGGCGACCGGGTCTGGCCGACGACCCGCGCTTTGTCGATTTTGCCGCCCGCGCCGCGCACGCTTCAGTTCTCGTCGACATCCTCGGCCGGGTCATCGCTGGTGATACGACAGAGGCCTGGCTCGCGCGGCTGCGCGCTGCCGACATCCTGGCCGACCGGGTGAACGGCTTCGACGACTGGCTCGCCGACCCGCATGTCGTCTCCACCGGCGGCGCGGTTCGGGTGCAGCAACCGGGTGTCGGACGCTTTCCCGCGCCGCGAACACCGGGAATCCCCCCGGCAGTCGATGCCGCAATGGCACCTGCGCCGCGCATCGGTGAGCATGGCGCCGCGATCCTCGCCGAAATCGGCTTCGCCGCAGCGGCTATCGCCAGACTCCGAGCCGACAACATCCTGTTCATCCCCGAGGCGCAATGAGCGACAACCTCGATCCGCGGCGGCATCGCTTCCCCGAACGCCGCTATTTTGAGGACCTGGCAATTGGGGAGCGGTCTACATTCCGAGCCGGACGGTAACCGACGCCCATTTCGCTGCGTTTCAGGCCCTCTCTGGCGACAATCACCCGATCCATTACGACATCGAATATTGCCGCGAACACGGCCATCCGGGGTTGCTGGCGCATGGCTTCCAGATCCTGTGCTTCACGGCGGCGGGGGCCAGCGATTTCGCGCTGGCGATCGGCGACGCGCTGATCGCCTTCACCGAGCAATCGTCGAAATTTCTGAAACCGGTCTATCCCGGAGACACGCTGTACCCGATGCTCGAGATTTCTGCTCTGACCCCGCAGCATTCGACCGGCGTCGTTACGCTCGCCGCCACGGTGCACAACCAAAAGGACGAACTCGTTTTGACCGGCGAACAGAAGATCTTGCTGCGTAAGCGCGGCGGTGTGGTCAGCGACGCTCGATGACTTCGGCGAGCACCTCTGCGGCGCGTCGGCACTGGACGCGGCTCACATCGAGATGCGTCACCGCGCGCACGATGCGCTCGCCAAAGGCGGAAACCAGCACCCCACTTTCCTGAGCGCGAGCGACCACGGTCGCAGCATCCGCAGCGCCTTCGGCCATTCGGAAGATCACGATGTTGCTTTGCACCGTCGCAAGATCGAGCCGGACGCCGCGCAAACCGGCCAGCTGCTCGGCCAGCAGCCGCGCATTTGCGTGATCCTGGGCGAGGCGCGAGAGGTTGTGATCGAGCGCGTAGAGCCCCGCGGCGGCCAGGATGCCGGATTGGCGCATTGCGCCCCCAAACATGCGCCGGGCACGCCGGGCACGCACAATGCCGGCGTAACGCCCGGCAATCAGGCTGCCAACCGGACAACCTAACCCCTTCGAAAGCGCTACCGAAACAAAGTCGAACGGCGTGGCGAGTTCGGCCAGGCTCTGGCCCGTTGCCGCGGCTACGTTGAACAGCCGCGCGCCGTCGAGATAGCTGGCCAGGCCCAGCTCGCGCGCGGCCGCGCCGATCGCGATCGCGTCGGATTGCCGGAACACCACACCGCCGCCCCGGTTATGGGTGTTCTCGATCGCGACCAAGGTCGTCGGGGGAAAGACGATATGACCCTGCGGCTTATAAGCCGCCCGCAAATCCGCGGCAGCAAATAGACCTCCCCGGCCGACCACCGTAAATTGCACGCCTGAGTTGGCCGCGGCCGCGCCGGCTTCATGCCATACGATGTGCGCTTCCTCGCCGACAATGACGTCATCGCCGGGTTGCGTCAGGATCTTGAGGGCGATCTGGTTCGCCATCGTGCCGCTCGGCACGAAAAGCGCCGCCTGCTTCCCAAGCAATTCGGCAATCCGCTCCTGCAACCGGTTGACCGAGGGATCCTCGCCATACTGGTCGTCGCCGACCGGCGCGGCGGCCATCGCCTGACGCATGTCGGAAGACGGGCGGGTCACCGTGTCGGAACGAAGGTCGATGCGGTCCATGCCTGATCATGGCAAAGCCGAGCGGCTCTGTATATCGAAGCGTCTAGGTATGGACATGCGCGCTGCGATGAGCAAAACTCGCTCGCGGGTAAGTTGTCCATGCCGGGGAGGCTCGAATGAGCGCTTGGACCGCGACCACCCTTGCGCTTGCGATCACGGCCGCCACTGCCGTTGCTGCCGATGGGGGCCCCTGCGGCCCCAAAAGCCCACCTTCCTGCGCCGATAATGCGAAAAATATCGATTTCAACTCGGTTCCGGACATCACGAAGAAAATCGTCGGCGAAGAGCCCCTCGTTGAGAAAAAGAACAAGCCGCTCAACGAGCCGGCACCCGCCGTGCCCTATACAGGTCCGATATTTGGGGCGACTTCGGGGGCGACTTCCGGGAAAAAGATACCGACCGTCGGATATTCGTGGTCGTTGGAGTAGCAAGTAAGCGATCTTGAACTACCGGGTGGTGTTGAAAGGGTGCGGTGGCCGGAGATCGCCTGCTGCAGGTTCTTCTGCTCTTGACCATACTGTTGTTCGTCAGCGCGGCAGTCTTGCCGCTGGCGCGCAGCCAATATCCTTGGGCGAAGTGGGCCAGACGGGGCGCCATCGGAGTCTTTTCGGTTGCCGTTCTTTACGCGCTCATCCTGACTCTGCGGTGGGCGCTGAATCGAGGTTACTGATGCGAAGTAATGCCCGATGCGGCAACAGAGCGTGGTAAGGTCCGGCCGCTGATAATAGGGAGGCGCGGGTGTTTCGAAAAGTAGCGATACTTCTCGCGGCCGGAGTCGTGAGCTTGCCGTTGTCGCTTGCCGCTCAGACCGTCAAGGTCGGGCTGATCAACAGCTATACCGGGTTTGTCGCGCAACCCGCCGACCAAGGCCAGAAAGGCTTTAACCTCTACGTCAAGGAACACGGCAAGGATCTGCCGCCGGGCGTCAAGGTCGAGCTGCTCCGCCGCGACGATACCTCCAACCCTGAGGTCGGTAAGCGCCTGGCACAGGAACTGATCACGCGCGATCGGGTCCAGCTGCTGACCGGAATCGTCCTGTCGCCGGTGGCCACCGCGATTGCGCCGATGACAGCCGAAGCGAAGGTGCCGCTGCTGCTCGACCTGGCCGCGGCGGGCGTAAATATCCCGCGGCTTTCGCCTTACATCGCGCGGATCTCGTTCACGCTGTGGCAGGAGGCATATCCGATCGGCAAATGGGC
>JAFASL010000800.1 GCA_019244535.1 Alphaproteobacteria bacterium | reverse complement strand
TCGAGGCGGGTGAGCTGCCGTCCCGCTCCTCCCTCCGCCGCGCGTTTGAGGGCGCGTCGTCGGCCGTCGCGATCGGCTGCTATCCGGATACGCCGCGCGATTTGGCGGCGGTGGTCCGCGAGACTCTGTCGGCACATCGGGTCACCGCGAGCCGCGATGCCGGACAATTCCTGGTCGAGCACCTCGGGGGCGATCGGCTGCTGACGCGCTCGGAGCTCGAAAAGCTCGTGCTCTACGTCGGCGAGGGCAACCGCGTAGAGCTCGACGATGCCCGGGTCTCGATCAGCGACACTGCCGCCCTCGAGCTCGAGCACGCGTTGATGGCGGCAGCCGAGGGCGATAGCGAACGGGTCGACCGCGTGCTTGGCCGGGTTTTCCAAGAGGGAGAATCGCCGGTTTCGGTAATCCGCGCGCTGCTCCGCCATTTGCAGCGGCTACATGCGTTGACCGCCCAGCTTACGGGAGGGGCGAGCGTTGATGAGGTGCTCCGCGGCGCTCGTCCGCCGATCTTCTTCAAGCAAGAGGAAAGCTTCCGGCGTCAGCTCGGTTTGTGGACCGAAGGGCGACTACGGGCACATCTCGACCGCGTTGCCAAAGCCGAGCTCAACATGAAAACCACGGGTTTTCCTGCGGAGACCATCTGTCGCGAGGCGATGCTTGCAACGGCTCGGGCGTCACGCGAAAGCCGTCCCTGAACGGGAAGAGAAACCGGAAGCTTTCGGAGGCGCTGCCGAAGGGTTAACTTGACCGGTCAGCAGTCGAATTCGCGACTGGCAAACTCAGGGAGGAGACCATGGCAGTAGCGAGCGTCACGAAGATCACTGCCGCTTCATCCGAGGGCTTTGATGCCGCGGTGCGCGAGGGGTTGGCACGTGCTAACCGCACCTTGCGCGGCATCACCGGGCTTCACGTGGTCGAGCACAAGGCGAGTGTGGAGAACGGAAAGATCGAGGAATACCGGGTCACGATGGAGGTGACCTTCATACTGGAGAATTAGAACCGACCTGTTTCAGCTGGCGCGTAGCAGGCGGAGCACCCGGTCGAGCTGATCGAGGCTCGTATAATGCAGCGTCAATGAACCGCCGCGCTGCCTCGGTGCGACGGTGACGCGGAGGCCAAGGTGGACAGCAAGGTCGCGCTGGAGCGCCAGCGTGTCGGCATCGCAGCGGCGCGGCTTCGGGCGCAACGGCTTGGAGCGGCGCTGCACGAGCCGCTCGGTAGCGCGGACATTGAGCCCGCGGCGCACGACTTCCGTGGCGAGCGCGGCCGGGTCGGGCGCGCCGAGCAACGCCCGGGCATGCCCGGCCGACAGCTCGCCGTCATCGAGCCTGCGTTGCACCGGCGGGGGCAGCGACAGGAGCCGGAGGGTGTTCGCCACGTGGCTGCGGCTCTTGCCGACGGCTTCGGCGAGAGCTGCCTGCGTGCGGCCAAACTCGTCCATCAATCGGCGGTAGGCGTCGGCCTCCTCTAGTGGCGACAAATCCTCGCGCTGCAAGTTTTCGACCAGCGCAATTTCGAGCGCCTCCGAATCCGCCAGCGGCCGGACGATGACCGGCACCTCGTGCATCCCGACGCGCTGCGCCGCGCGCCATCGCCGCTCGCCGGCAATCAGCTCGAAGGCGGCTCCCTCGCCGGCAAACGGACGAACCAGCAATGGCTGGATGATGCCTTTCTCGCGGATCGACTGCGCCAGTGCGTCGAGCTCGGCCTCGACAAAGCGTCGGCGCGGCTGAAATGCGCCGGGTCGGATCAGCTCGATCGGTATGCGGCGTTGCGGCGCCAGATCCACCGGCGAGGCGCCGTCCGCCTCGCCAAACAGAGCCGCCAAGCCTCGCCCGAGCTGCCGCCGCCGCGCCCGCTCGCTCATGGCCCTGCCGTTGCGCCGCGCCGCAATACTTCGGCGGCGAGCCTGATATAGGCCTGCGCCCCCGCACAGCCGTGGTCATAAATCAATACCGGTTTGCCATGCGATGGCGCCTCGGCGATGCGCACATTTCGCGGGATCATCGTCTCGAACACTCTCGTTCCGAAATGACCGCGCACATCTCTCGCCACTTGGTCACAGAGATTGTTGCGCTGGTCGTACATTGTCAGCAGCACGCCCTGCAAATCGAGCCGCGGGTTGAGCGCCCGTTGCACCCGCTCGATCGTCCGCATCAACTGGCTGAGCCCCTCCAGTGCGTAGAATTCGCATTGCAATGGCACCAGCACCGAGTCGGCGGCGACCAGCGCATTGATCGTCAGCAGGTTCAATGACGGAGGACAGTCAATCAACACCTCGTCATATTCACCCACACGGCTGCGGATCGCGCGGCTCAACAAAAATTCGCGGCGTTCGCGGGCGGCGAGTTCGACCTCGGCTCCGGCGAGATCCTGCGAGGCGGGCACAATCGCCAGCCGGGGAATGTCGGTAAACACTACCGCCTGGTCGAGCTCGGCCTCGCCGAGGATCAGCTCATAACTGGTAATGGCGCGTGCTGGCCGTTCGATGCCGAGGCCGGTACTCGCATTGCCTTGCGGATCGAGGTCGATAAGCAGCACGCGATGGCTGGCAGCGGCCAGCGCGGTCGCAAGATTGATCGCGGTCGTCGTCTTGCCGACCCCGCCTTTTTGATTGGCGAGCGCAGTGACGCGGGCACGGCGCGCGACCGGAACGGCACGCGGTTCGGCCTCAAGCCGGGCGAGGCTCACGGGCAACCTGTTGCAAGCGAAGAATGACCCCCCGCCGGTCGGACAGGCTTTGTTCGACCGACGCATTCATTGTCCAAGCTTTGCGGGCCAGGGTCAATTCCTCGTCATGCCGTTCGCCCTTCGGAAACAAGCAGTGCGTTTGGGGACCCAGAAACGGTGCGGCCAATTCCAGTAACCGGTCGAGCCGGGCGCAGGCGCGCGCAGTCACAACATCGACGCGATGGAGCGGCACCGCTTGAATACGGCAGGGCCGAATCGTGACGTCTGTCCCAGTCACGCGCGTCGCCTCGCGCAAGAACGCCGCTTTTCGCGAATCCGCCTCGACCAGTTCGACACCAGGCACACCTAGAATCGCGAGCACGAGCCCGGGCAGCCCGGCCCCGCTGCCGAGATCGATCAGGTTGCGGGCCGAGGCCGGAACAAAGCGATATAGCTGCGCCGAATCGAGGACATGCCGCCGCCACAAATCCGGCAGCGTATCGCGGCCGACGAGATTGATACGCGCTGACCAGCGGGTCAGCAGCTCCGCATAGGTCTCGAGCCGCGCGAGTGTTTCACGTGAAACAGCGATAAGCTCGGCAAACCCTTCCGGCCCGAGCGGCGACTCACGCGGCACGCCGCTTCACGTGCTTCAACAATGCCAGCAGTGCTGCCGGTGTGACGCCAGAGATGCGGGCGGCGGCACCCAGAGTGGCGGGGCGCGCGGTTGAGAGCTTATCGCGGATCTCGCGCGACAGGCTGCCGATTGTCGAATAATCGAGGTCTGCCGGCAGCAGCAGCGCCTCGTCGCGCCGGAACGATGCGATGTCGCGTTCCTGCCGCTCGAGGTAGCCGGCGTAGCGCGCATCGATCTCGAGCTGCTCGACAAGTTGGGCCGGGAGACAGCCAAGCTCGGGCCACACCGTGGCCAATCGAGACAGATCGATTCCCGGGTACGCCAATAATTCTGCAGCGCTGCGGATGATGCCGTCCTCGTTGACCGCGATCCCGTGGCGTTTCAAGCTTGGCGGCGTCATGCGCAGCTCGGTCAGCTGACGACGCGCCTCGTCGAGCGCTGTCATTTTCGCTGTAAACCGCTGCGTGCGCTCGTGGCTGACCGAGCCCAGACGGAGGCCGATCGGGGTCAGCCGCTGGTCGGCGTTGTCGGCCCGCAAGGTCAGCCGGTACTCGGCGCGTGACGTGAACATCCGGTACGGCTCGGTGGTGCCGCGGGTGACGAGGTCGTCGATCAGCACGCCGATATAGGCGTCCGCGCGGTCGAGGACGAGCGGTTCCGCCCCGCTTGCCGCGAGGGCAGCATTGATCCCGGCGACGAGGCCTTGTGCCGCGGCTTCCTCGTAGCCGGTCGTGCCGTTGATCTGGCCGGCGAGATAGAGACCGCGGATCCGGCGCGTCTCGAGGCTTGGATAAAGCTCGCGCGGATCGACGAAATCGTATTCGATCGCATAGCCAGGGCGCCGCATCGCCGCGCGCTCAAGCCCG
>JAFASL010000520.1 GCA_019244535.1 Alphaproteobacteria bacterium | reverse complement strand
TGTCGAATACCGCCGCAAATTTAATGTCGCTGGACGATTTCCTTCTCTGGGAACGCGAGCAGCCCGAACGTTACGAGTACGCGGGGGGCGTTGCTACGATGATGACGGGCGGCTCGCTCGACCACTCGACAATCGCCTCCAACCTTTGGATGGCGCTGCGCGATAAGCTGCGCGGCGGCCCATGCCGGGCCTTTCGGGGCGATACGAAAATACTCGCCAATGACTCGGTCCGTTATCCGGATTTGTCGGTCACGTGCACCCCAGTGCGCGGGGCCGACGACACCGTCCTAGAACCGGTTCTCGTAATCGAGGTGGTCTCACCGAGCACTGAGCGAGAAGACCGCGGGCGCAAGAAGTTTGATTACTTCAGAACAACCTCGATACAACAATACGCAATTATCGAGCAGGATGCTCGGCGCGTCGATCTGTACACCCGCTCGGGAGATCGCTGGACCGACGAGATCATCGAGGGAGCTGCAACCCTCAAGCTTGCCTCGATCGGGGCCGAGATCGGTCTCGATCTGATCTACGAGGACACCGAGCTCGACGCTATACGGCTGCGAGAGGGCGAGAGGCGAGCTCCGGCTTCGTGAACACCCGGTCGTGCTGCAGCGACGGAACCATCCGCCGCGCCTTGGCGATTGCCGCCACTTCGATCCGGGCACTGATGATGCCTACCCCTTTGCCGGCGTCGGCAAGGACCTCGCCCCAAGGGTCGACGATCAGCGAGTGTCCGTAGGTTCGCCGGCCCTCGGCATGCTCGCCCCATTGCGCCGGAGCGAACACGAAGCACCCGTTTTCGATCGCCCGCGCCCGCAGCAGCACATGCCAGTGCGCTTTACCGGTCGGTACGGTGAAGGCAGAGGGAATTGCCAGGAAATCCGCACCCGCCTGGGCGAGCGCCCGATAGAGATGCGGGAACCGCAGGTCGTAGCACACGCTCATCCCGAGCATGCCCCACGGCGTCTCGGCCAGCACGGTGTCGCCTCCCGGACGGAAGGCGTTGCTCTCCCGGTAGCTCTCGCCGCCTGCCAGATCGACATCGAACATATGAATCTTGTCGTAGCGGGCCAAGACTGAGCCGCTGGGGTCGACCAGATACGAACGGTTTGCGAGCCGGTGCTCACCTGGCGCCGTCCCGGGCTCGCGCGACAGGTCAACGGCGAGAGAGCCGATCAACAGCCAAGCATCGGTCTCCTTAGCAACCTCGCGCAGGGCGGCGAGTACCGGATGGTTTGCTTCGTCGCGCGCCTTTTCACGCCGCAACTTCCCGTTTGGCTCGGTAAGTCCGGTGTTCTCGGGCGTCATCACGAAATCCGCGCCGCCGTCGCGCGCCCGCCGCACGAGATCGGAGACGAGGCGGATATTCAGCTCGTAATCGCGCGCCGAGGTGAACTGAATGCAGGCAGCGGTAAAGGCGTCTCTCATCTCGCGCTCCCCAGCTTGGCGTCGAGTTCGCCGTCGCGCTCGAGCGCCACCAGCTCGTCCGAGCCGCCGATATGCTCGCCGTTGATGAAGATCTGTGGGACCGAAGTACGCCCGTCGGCGCGCTTGATCATCTCGTCGCGGCGCGCCGGCTCCTCGATGATATCGATCTCGGTATAGTCAACACACTTGCGTTCCAGCAGCGCGCGTGCCCGCGCGCAATACGGGCAGAACATCGTCGTATAGAGCTCGACTTCAGCCATTCCGGCACGACTCCGATCTGGGAATGCGCCGATGCGCGCTTCCCTCAATTAAGGCGACAGCGCCCTACTGCCAAGCCTCGGGACGGCGCCGCATTGTGATTATCCACCGACCCGCAGCGCACGCGCCAGCGTCAAAACCGCGACCGACGCGGCCCCCGCCCGCTTTAGCACACGAGCGCACTCCTCGACCGTCGCCCCGGTTGTCATCACATCGTCGATGACCACCACCCGCTTCCCGGCGAGGCTGCGGCCGGCCTTGATCGCAAAAGCGCCGCGGACGTTGCGCTCCCGTGCCGTCGGCCCGAGACGGCCTTGAACCGGTGTGCGTCGCCGCCGAACCAGCCAGTCGGTCGCGACCTCGGGGCCTCCGGCGCAGCGGATCGCCAACGCCAGCATTGCCGCCTGATTGTAACGGCGCCGGAACAGCCGGGTCCAGTGCAATGGCACCGGCACGAGCAGGTCGGCATCGCCGATGACCTCGCTTCCGGCGCGGTACATCCAGCGTCCGAACGCCCGGGCCAAATGGGTCCGGTCACCATGCTTCAAACCGAGCACAAGATGGCGGCTGTGCCGGTCGTAACGCAATACCGCGCGTGCCCTGTCCCAGCTGCGTCGCCCGTTGGCGCACGCGCCACAGAGGGCGTCGTCGCCCATCGGATGGGCAAAAGGCGCGCCGCAGGCCGCACACCACGGCGGGGCAAAAAACGTGATCGCGCTCCAGCATCGGCCGCAGAGAGAGTCCGGCTCGCCGACTGTCTCGCCGCAGCCGAGGCAGCGCGGCGGCAACACTCCGTCGACGACGGCCCGGCCGATCTTCCGCAGGCACCCGGAAGCCCAGTTGGCAAGAGTTGCCGCCGTGTCCATCGAGAGACATCATCAGTCGCCGGAACGTTTCGTCAACCCTGACCCGCAGGTTGCGCCCGCGATGGCCAGTTCCGAAGACCGCGCATTGACGCTGTTTGACCGGCGCGCTTTGCGGCTGCACCGAGATCGCGCAGCGCGCCACGGGGCTGCGGGATTCTTGCATGCGGAAGTCGCCGACCGGCTTGTCGAGCGGCTCGACGATGTCAAACGCGAGTTTCGTCTGGCGCTGGATCTGGGTGCCCATCACGGCGCGCTCTCGCGGGCGCTCGCGCGCCGCCCCGGGACCGAGCGAGTTGTCGCCGCGGATCCCTCGTTGGAATTTCTCGATCGGGTCGGTGGAATGCGGGTCGCTGCCGATCCCGACCTCGTTCCGTTTCAAAACGGCAGCTTCGATCTGGTGGCCAGCGTGCTGGCATTGCACTGGGCCGGCGATCTGCCCGGGGCGCTGGTTCAGATCCGCCGCATTCTCAAGCCCGGCGGGCTCTTTCTGGCGGCAATATTCGGCGGCTCGACCCTCATCGAGCTCCGTACGGCGATGATAGAAGCTGAACTTGTCGAAGAGGGAGGCGGGAGCCCGCGGGTTTCGCCGGCTGCCGAACTCGGCGATATCGCGGGCCTGCTGCTGCGCGCGAGATTTGCGATGCCGGTCGCCGATGCCGAGAAGATTACGGTCACCTATGCCGACGCCCTGGGGTTGATGCGCGACCTGCGAGCCATGGGGGAAACCAACGCGCTGACAGCCCGCCGACGGATCCCTCTGCGTCGTGCCACCCTCGCCCGCGCCGCCCTGCTCTATGCCGAGCGGTTCGGCCTGTCCGACGGCCGCATCCCCGCGACCTTCGAGATCCTGTTCCTCACCGGCTGGGCGCCGCAGACCCGATCGTGAGGACCGGACCAGTGCTGCAAAGATATCCCGCTCGCCCTTGCATGCCCTCAATGTGGAATGTGGAACAACCTGGGCCACAGGCCGACCAAGCCGATGAAGATCAGGTAAATTGCCACCACGTAGTTCAGTATGCGCGGAATAAGCAGGATCAATATGCCTGCGATCAGCGCGACCAGCGGTTGGATCACTACGACGTCGAGTGTCATCGGCGGCTTCCTGACTGGAGACAAATCATGCGTGAAGATGTTGCCGGCGGCTGCCTGTGCGGCGAAGTACGCTACCGCATCACTGCCGAGCCGGTCGAGGCAATGTACTGCCACTGCCGGATGTGTCAGCGGGCGCATGGCGCGCCGGTGATTGCTTGGCTCACCCTGCCGCTCGACGCCTTCGTGGTAATGACGGGCAACCCGGTGGCTTACCGTTCGTCGGCGAAGGCGTTCCGTCATTTCTGCGGGCGCTGCGGCACGCCATTAGCGTGTCGCGAAGCCGACAATCCGCGGTTCGTGGACATAAGTATTGCCAGCCTCGACGACCCGGAGGCCATTGCACCGACCATGCATATTTGGACCACGAGCCGAATCGACTGGTTCGAGACCGCCGACCACTTGCCGCGTTATCGGAGCGATGAGCGGCCGAAAGCAGATCGGTGATCGATCGCCGCAGACCCCCATCCCTGTCGCCTTAGGCCAAGGCATCTCCGAAATGGCCCGCTACCTTGGCGACTGTGGCGCGGCTACCCGAATGTGGATATCATCTGTCACCTTTTTGGGGGTGCGGTCCACGTGTAGGCCATCAACGTCATGACGGATCAGGATACGACAATCCGCCTGCGCGACGTAGCGCGAGCCCGGTCTCGCGTGCCGGACGTCGACCCCGCAGAGCCTGCGCCGCCGCTTGAAAAACCTGCTCCACCGCCGCCTGAACCGACGCCAAAGCCTGATCCCACGGGCGCCCATAGTTATCGGCGGCGCGTTCTGCTCGTGCTTTCCTCGGTCGTACTCGCGCTGGGGCTCTATTGGGCATCGGGATATTTCTTTGCCTACACCGATGATGCCTATGTCACTTCCGACTTTGTCAACGTCGCCCCTTATATCAGCGGTCGAATCGTCAGCGTAAATGTCGTCGACAACCAGGCGGTGCAAAAAGGCCAATTACTGGCGACGATCGATGACACCATTTCAGCTCGCATTGAACGAAAAGCGGGCAAAAAAAACTGAGGCCGAAGCGCAGCTTGCGGTGGATCGTGACGCTATTGCGGCAGCCCAGGCGCAGCGCGACGACGCTGCGGCGAAGGAGCGGCTGGCAAGCGACAACGTGAAGCGAGCGACGCCAATAACCGCCGCAGGCTTCTACTCGCGTCAGGGGCTCGATACGCTAACTGCCAAGGAACAGGAGGCAAAGGCAGCTGTGGCCGACGCCGAATCCGCGATCGCAAAAGCCCAGCAGACGCTGGCTCTGCATCAGGCTACGGTCGCGACCATCGGCTCCGAAATCGCCTATGTGCAATGGCAGCTCGATCAGACAAAATTGCTGTCACCCGCCGACGGCACGATCACCCAGCTCATGCTTCGGGTCGGTGATCAGGCAGTAGAGAACAAGCCGCTGATTGGTCTGGTCGACGCGCATGCTTGGCGGATTTACGCCAATTACAAAGAAACCGTGATCCGCCATATGAAAGTTGGTGGCACCGCTTGGGTCTGGCTCGACGCCTACCCATGGCGATTCCATCGCGCCGTGATCCAAGGCATTGCACGCGGGATAAGCCGCGACCAGACCGAGCGTAAGCTGCTGCCCTACGTCGAGCCGACCACGGACTGGATCCGTTTGGAGCGACGCTTTCCGGTTACATTGGTACTGCAGGATCTGAGCCCAGATGTCGTTCTGCACATGGGTTCCGATGCGCGCACGTTCATCTTCTACTGAGACCTGGTAATGCTACGCGAGATCCCCGGCGCGCTCGCGTCCGAGCTGCGCTTGCTCGCATTTCGCGGCCCGCGCGGGCTGGAAGCGCTGGAGGCCGCGTTATCGGTCACGCTGGCTGTGCTCGCCGCGCTGGCAGTGCATTCCGACAATCCCTGGTGGGCGGGAATTAGCGCCTTCATGGTGACCCGCGCCTCGCTCGCGGTCGCCTTGTCGCGAGGCGTCATGCGCGTCGCGGGCAGCATAGCGGGCGCGGCCATCGGGGTGATCATCCTCAGGCTGTTTGTGTACCAGCCGCTGCCGTTCTGCCTTTGCCTCTTCATCGTGGCCTGCGTCGGATTTTTCGGGTTTGCGAGCTCACGCTTTAGCTATGGCTGGTTGATGGGCGCGGTTACCGCAAACCTGGTCATGCTGATCGCGTTCACCCAGCCGCGGGGAGCGCTTACGATCGCCGTGGACCGCGTCGCCGATGTCGTGATCGGAACCGCGGCATCGCTGCTCGTCTGCGGCTTGATGCCGGCGCCGGACGATACCGGACCTGTAACAGCGCCCGTCCAGCTCAACCCGCCGCCGCTGGCGTTCTGGCGGCGCGACTGGGGGACCGAGCTCCAGCGGTGGCTGAACGGCAAGTGGCAATTGGTAATGCATGCCTGCCGCATCGCGCTCACGGTGATGCTGCTGCCGGCGCTGGCGAATTGGCTGGCGCCGGTGAGCCCTGTCACGATCGGCCTCACCGCGGTCATGGTCATGTCGGTCCCGGCGGCCGTGATCCTCGAAGCCGACACCCGCATAATCGTGCAGCGCTCTGCGCATCGCCTCATCGGCTGTCTGCTCGGCGCGCTCCTCGGCCTTGCTTGTCTCGCAGTTGTCGGCAGTGATTTTGTGCTCTGGACCCTGCTCTTGCTCACCGGCGTCTGGCTCTGCTCACAAATCCAGACCGGGACCATGGGGGTCAGCTATGTCGGGACGCAGGCGCTGTTCGCGTTTGTGATGAGCATGGTCCAGAGCCAAGGTCCACCCCTTTCGATCAGCCCTGGCTTCGAACGCCTGATCGGAGTGATGGCCGGGCTGTCGGTCCTGTTTGTGATTACCCTTGTCCTTTCGCTGATCCCGATGCCGCAGCCGGCGGCGGGCCCGGACGACTCTTTGAGAGGCGGCTAGAGCCTCGGCTTGGCTCCGGAGGCACTCACCGGCGGTGGGCCAGTCGAAAAAACTTACAACTCGACACGACTTACGCGCTAACCGATTGGTATTCAATGTTGGTACGACTTTTGCTCATGTCTTTACACCTAAAGATAGATCGACAATGGCGTCGATTGAGGAGAAAGTGTAATGAAGCAACCAATCGTGTCTCGTACCGGCAAGCTGTCGCTGGCCGCGCTCGCATTGATTTTAACCCAACTGCCGACCGGGCCCGCTAAGGCCGACCCGATTTCGGTGTTTGTCGGCTACGCCGACAATCTTCGCCCTAGCGGGTTCTTCCCCTCCCCGTGGCTCGGCTCTCCTGGGGTCGTAAGCCAGAGTTCCGCCGCTCAAACCTTCGATTCTGGTGCGATCCGCCTCGACAACACTAGCGGAAGTCCCATTACAATTTCAAACTTCAAGGTATTCTTTCCATCAAACAACTCCACCTATGCAATCTGGAATTCGCTCGTAATCCCGGCCGGCGGTATCGGGATCTTTACCCAAAACAATGGCAACGACACGCAGTTTGACACGAGCGACTTTGGCGTGTTTGGCGGCCTTCCGCCGTCCAATTTGAACCCGAATAATCCGGTTGGTACAAACCTCATCGGCGGTTGTTCCAGCCCGGCAGCCCTGATGACCCCCGCTCAGGTGACCGCGTGCAACAGCACCGTCCCGGTCATCAGTTTTTCCGAGAATGGCGGTCCGCTCGAGAGCTTCCGCGACACCGGCCATGTGCTCGATACCGGAGAATGGGATTTTGTCAATAATAACTTTTTTGGCGAAGATGGTAACGAATCGATCAACTGGAACACAATCGGTGGATCAAACCGGGGGGGTACTACTGTTCCCGAGCCGGCCTCGCTTGCTCTACTTGGGGCAGCACTGATCGGCTGCACGGCGGTACGCCGACGTCGGCAAGCCTGAGCGCACCCTTCCACTTACTTCAGCTGACGGCGCCTTCTGGCGCCGTCTTGCTGAGAGCACATCTAGCTCTGCTCGTTGCCGGCACCCCCAGCCGAGATTGACAACGACGCCGCGCGACGGTGTGATCCGTGCGCCTAGCTCGCGCAACGGAGGGACACTTGGCCAAATTCAGAATTGCGACGCCGGCCGGCGCCAGCTTCACGACCGCTGCCGATTACGGATACGAGATGGAGGCGCTGACACCAATCGATGCCGAGATATTCGAGATCCCGCCTGGATCCGAAGACGAATTCGTCGCCGCCGCGCGCGATGCGGACGCGCTTTATGCCAAAGGGCGGCGAATCACGAAGAGGATGATCGACGGGCTGCAGCGCTGCAAGATCATCTCGCTCGGCAGCGTCGGCGTCGACTCCGTCGATGTCGATGCCGCGACGGCTAAGGACATTCCGGTCACCAATTGTCCCGATACGTTTATCGAGGAAGTCGCAGACCATGCGATGACCTTGATCCTCGCTACGCATCGCCGGCTGATTGAGCAGGACAAGATGGTCCGCGACGGGCGTTGGGCCGAGGGCCGTCCGGCCTTGCTGAAAATCCCGCGTCTGAGGGGCATGACCCTGGGCCTGATCGCTTTTGGCCACGTTGCGCGGGCAGTTGCCGAACGGGCGAAGCCGTTCGGCCTGCACATCCTCGCCTATGACCCCTTCATCGAAGAGATCGTCATGGTCGAACGCGGGGTCGAGCCGGTCAGCTTGCCCGAATTGCTGGCGC
>JAFASL010000761.1 GCA_019244535.1 Alphaproteobacteria bacterium | reverse complement strand
AGCATGATGCGCTCATCGACACCCTGACGCCCGCCCAATGGATTGCGCGGGTCGGCGATTTCTTGCCAATTCCTGAGCCCGGCGCGGCCATCCTCGCCCCAGAATTTGGAGCGGGCATTGAGCGCAGCGAAGTCGGCGAGCGTCTCGGTAAAGCCGCGCTCCCGCCAATCGGCGGCGCGGCGCGACAGGTACTGATTGACGTGAAAGCCGAATATCATCGCCAGCTCTTGCTCCTGGATCGTGGCGATGTCCAGGTTCGCGGGCGGAGGCATGCGGCCCTCCGCCAACTCGACGCAATAATCGATCGGGGTCAATTTTCCGGTTCCGAACACCCGGCCGGGAGCGAACCCGGTCGGCCGGATGGCCGCTGCGAATTCCTTGAAGAGCGGCTGACCATCGGAGCCCAGCCGAAAGAGCAGGTCGGGCATAAAAACCGGCACGAGCCGTGCGAGGCCCTGCCGAAAATCGGGGCTCATCTGCTCGAGGTCGCGGTCCGGTTCCCAAAGTGGGTCGGAGGATTCGACGAGGGCGACGCCGAGCCTATCGCCAAGAATCCCCTTTATTTCGACCGCGGCCGCAGTGGAGATCGGCTCGCCCGCCTTGTCGCCCGGGCGGATCAGCATCGATTCACGCACGACGCCGATGCGCATACCGCGCAACGAAGGCGATGGCTTGGCATGGCGCGCATAGTCTTCCAGCACCGCCGAGCGCGGCACCGTCGTATAAGGGTCGCGCGGGTCGTAATAACCGCCCTCAGCGTCCTTTAACGCGTCGAGCACCTTGGCGGCATCGCCGATCGTGCGGGCGAGAATGCCGGTGCGGTCGCAATAGATGTCGGCGCCGATCGCGCCGCCATTGAAGCTCAACAACGCCTTGTGCGGCAGGATCAACGCGACTGCGTTGTGATTGGCCGGCCCGCGGGTCGAGGCGCGGGTTTCCTCGCCGAGACTGCACATCACGAGATTGGCGCTGACCGACACCCCGGATCCGGAGCTCGAGCCGAGCGAAGCGGCGCGCGTCGTGTCGTACGGGTTAGCCGGGTTGCCACCCCAGCTCGAGCGCTGATAACCCAGAACCGACGGCAGTACCTTTTCGGGTTGGTGCCGGCCGCCCGGATCGCCGGCCCGGCCGTTGTATTCGGTGCAGAGGGCCTTGGCGAAAATGATCGCGCCTTTGTTGCGCAACTGCTCGATCAGCACATGGTCGCGCGCCGGGAAATCGATGTCGTAGGCAACGTCGCCGCCGGCGGTCGTGCGCATGTCCTTCGTGTCGAACGGGTCCTTGAACGAGAAGACGACACCGTACATCGGCAGCCTTTCGAGGTCGGGGTTGCGCCCGTAGGCGGCGTCGAGCTCGGCGGCGCGCTCGAGTGCGTCCGGCAATCGGCGAAAGTGCTCGCAGACCGGCGGAGCGCCCGGCGGCAGCGGGCCTTCGGAGGGATGCCGGTCGAACTCGCCGCGGCAGGTGACCGACCGCTCGCCCCTGATGTTGATAGTGGCAAGCGCATTGAGCTGACCGGCATCGGGCCGGCCGACGATCATCCCGTATTGCTGCTGCACCGAAGGATCGGACGCGGTCGGCTCCATGCGGCCGAATTCCAGCGGCGGGCCCTCATGCTTGTCGAGATCAGGGAAGATCTGCGATGCCGCGACGGTCTCGGTCGGGAATTGCAGCGGCGACCCGGCACGGACCGTGCCTGCCACTTGCGGGACCGGCCTGCCGTCTTCGGTGACGAGCAGGCTGCACACCCCGTTAAAAGCGCGCGCCCGGTCGATGTAGTGCTGAACGACAGCAACGCAGGTCGTGCGGCCCGCTCTGATGGCCTCGTGAAGGTCGTCGATCGTCGCTTCCTCGAGAGAGAATGGCTCTTCTTCCGACATCTCTCTAACCCCTCGTGCGGCCGGGATAATCCTCGCGATATGGCTTTAGGGGCTGTCGGGCACGGCCGCAATGCCGAAAGCCGACACCAGGAGCCACGGGCCACACAAGCCGCAGTTGTCGCGATGCGGAGGGTTCTGCCATAAGCTTGCTTTTTCAAGCCGGCGGCACCCAAGCGGAGAAAGGCGACCATGTCCGAATTGCACCGTTTTCTCGATGAGGCGCGCGAGTTGCTGCCCGCGGCCGTGGCGCTGCGCCGACGAATTCACGCCGAGCCGGAGCTGGGCCTCGACTTGCCATTGACGACCGCGGCGGTGCTCGAGGGTTTGCAAGGTCTCGATGTGGAGATTGCGCGCGGACCTTCGACCTCCGGGCTCATCGTCTCGCTCAACGGACGGAAGCCGGGGACGCAGACCGGACGCACGATCCTGCTGCGCGGCGATATGGACGCGTTGCCGATGCCGGAGGAAACCGGGCTCGATTTTGCCAGCAAGATCCCCGGGCGAATGCACGCCTGCGGCCACGATGCGCACACCGCAATGCTGGTGCAGGCGGTGCACCTGCTGCACCGGTACCGCGACGAGCTGGCGGGCACCGTCAAATTCATGTTTCAACCGGGCGAGGAAGGCTATGGCGGCGCCCGTTTGATGATCGAGGACGGTCTCCTCGACGCTGACCCCAACCCCGACGCAGCCTTCGCATTGCATATCTGGCCCGGCATCAGGGCCGGCGCCGTGCTCGGCAAGCCGGGGCCGATGATGGCCTCGGCGGATTATTGGACGATCACAGTGAAGGGTCGTGGCGGTCACGCCTCGATGCCGCATGACGCTGTCGACCCTATCCCGGTGGCTTTCGAGATCGGTCTTGCCCTTCAGAGCCTCGTTACTCGCCGTATCGACGTGTTCGACCCGGTCGTCTTGACATGCGCCAAAGTGACCGCAGGAACTACCAACAACGTCATCCCCGAGAAAGCCGAGATGATCGGCACGATGCGCGCGACTTCGGAAAGAGCGCGCGAAAGGGCGCAGGAGGGCATCCGCCGGGTCGCGGCCAATGTGGCCGCCGCTCATTTGTGCGAGGCAGACGTCACGATCAAGCGCGGCTATCCGGTGACGGTAAACAACGCCGAGTTTGTCGATTTCGCGCGCGCTATCGCAACCGAGCTGCTCGGCCCGGAGAATTATATCGACCGGCCGGCGCCGATCATGGGAGCGGAGGATTTCTCCTACGTATTACAGCGCATCCCCGGTTGCCTGATGTTCCTCGGCGTGATGCCCGAAGGCCGCCGCGAACACCACCATGTCGCGCCCTGCCACTCTAACCGTATGATGCTGAATGAGGATTGCATGGCCGCCGGCATCGCGATGCACGCCGCCGTGGCGCGTCGGTTTCTCGCAGAGGCTTGATCTCGGCAATTGTCATAAAACTGCAAAGAAATTGTAATAAAAATTAACGCCTGGGCCAATAAGAGAGCGGTGACCCAGCAGCCGGTTCCTTCTCCGATGATGGAGCAAACTTTGCACGCTCTTCGCACCGCATTTCTGGCGATGGCCGTCTCTCTGGCTGGCCCTGCGAGCCACGCGGCCGAGATATCAGGCGCAGGCGCCACCTTTCCTTATCCGATCTATGCGAAATGGGCGGAAGCCTACGCGGCCAAGACCGGATTGAGGATGAACTACCAGTCGATCGGATCCGGTGGCGGGATCAAGCAGATCAACGAGAAGACAGTCGATTTCGGCGCGTCGGACATGCCCTTGAAACCCGCCGACCTCGAAAAAGGCGGGCTGATCCAATGGCCGATGGTCATGGGGGGTGTGGTCCCGGTGGTCAATCTGCAAGGCCTCCAGCCCGGACAACTGAAGCTTACCGGCAAGTTGTTGGCCGATATTTATCTCGGCAAAATCACCAAATGGAACGATCCGGCGATCGCCAGCCTCAACCCTGGCCTGAAACTGCCGGACCAGGCAATCGCGCCGGTTTACCGGTCCGACGGGTCGGGAACGACGTTCATCTTCACGCATTATCTCTCCGAGGTGAGCCCGGAATGGAAGGAAAAGGTCGGGGAGAACACTTCCGTCCAGTTTCCGATCGGAATCGGCGGAAAGGGTAATGAGGGGGTGTCGGCAATGGCGAGCCGCACCGCCGGGGCTATCGGCTATGTCGAATATGCTTACGCCAAGCAAAACAAGCTGACTTATGCCTTGCTGCAAAACCATGACGGCGAATTCGTCAACCCTGACTCCAAGAGCTTTCAGGCGGCCGCGGCTAATGCCGATTGGACAAAGGCGCAGGACTTCTATTTGCTGCTCACGAATCAGCCGGGCAAAGACAGCTGGCCGATCACCGGCGCGACTTTCATCCTGATGCACAAGCAGCAAACGAAGCCCGATGTCGCGCGCGAGGCGTTGAATTTCTTCGACTGGTCTTATCGGAACGGCGGTCAAATGGCCGAACAGCTCGACTACGTTCCGATGCCGGACAATGTCGTCAAACTGGTCGAGCAGAGTTGGGGACAGCTCAAAGGCGCGGATGGGAAGCCTATTTGGACAGGGAACCCGTCGTAAAGCCCACTCGATCCAAAGCCGGCGGGATTGCCTCTATTTGAATACGGCACGCCGGACGGGGACTAAGACCGCAACAGCATAGGGCGGAGAATAAGGTGTCTGCCGATATCGCGCTACCGCGAGTCGCCCCCGCCAATTCCCGGCGCCACGCGCCCGGTGACTTCATATTTCGGCACCTCACCTTCCTCTTCGCGCTACTGGTTCTGCTGATCCTTGGTGGCGTGATCGTCGCGCTCGTCGACGGCGCCGTGCCGGCACTGCGACACTTTGGCATCTCGTTCCTGTACACCGACGTCTGGAACCCGGTGACGGAAAAGTTTGGCGCCCTCGCACCGATCTATGGAACCTTGGTCACGTCGGCAATTGCGATGGTGGTCGGCATCCCGGTGGCATTCGGTGTGGCAATGTTCATCACCGAAATCTGCCCGATCTGGTTGAAACGCCCGCTCGCCACAATGATCGAGTTGCTAGCGGCGATCCCCAGTATCATTTACGGCATCTGGGGCCTCTTCGTATTCGCGCCCTTTGTTCAGCAATACATCCAGCCGGCGATCATCAGTTCGCTCGGACAAATCCCTGGGGTTGGCGCCCTGTTCGCCGGTCCGCCCCTCGGCATCGGCGTGCTGACCGCCGGTTTTATTCTCGCGATCATGGTGTTGCCCTTCATATCGTCGATCATGCGTGACGTCTTCGAGACCGCTCCGCCGATGCTGAAGGAGAGCGCCTACGGTCTCGGCGCGACGAGAACCGAGGTCGTCCTGCATGTTGTCCTGCCCTATACCCGGATCGGGGTTGTCGGCGGCATCATGCTCGGTCTCGGGCGCGCGCTCGGCGAAACGATGGCCGTGACGTTTGTGATCGGCAATGCGCACCGGATCAGCGCCTCGATCCTGCAGCCGGGCACGACGATCTCTGCGTCGCTCGCGAATGAATTCACCGAGGCGGTCGGCGATTTGTACCTATCCTCGCTGATCGCATTGGGCCTCATCCTTTTTGTCATCACCTTCATCGTGTTGGCCTTCGCGAAACTGATGCTGCTGCGGCTGCAGAAACGGGCGGGAGGCTGAGCGATGGCAATCTACGCACGGCGCCGTTTGACGAACGCTTTGGTCATGGCCTTGGCAATGGCGGCGACGGGATTTGGCCTGCTATGGCTCGTTCTTGTCCTGTCGACATTGCTGTGGAACGGCGTTGCCGCGATCACACCGGCATTGTTCACTCAGACAACACCGCCTCCGGGCAGCACCGGCGGATTGTTGAATGCGATTTTCGGCAGTGTCGTGATGACGCTGATCGCGACATTGATCGGGACGCCGACCGGCATTCTCGCCGGCACCTTTCTTGCGGAATACAGCCGGGGCAGCCGCTTTGGCGAAGTAGTTCGGTTCATCAACGACATTTTATTGAGCGCACCCTCGATCATCGTCGGCCTTTTTGTCTACCAATTGATGGTCGTGCGGATGGGGCACTTCTCGGCCTGGGCAGGGGCGGTGGCACTCGCCATCATCGTCGTTCCGGTGGTCGTGCGGACCACGGAGGACATGCTGAACCTTGTTCCCAACACTCTGCGCGAAGCTGCGTCGGCGTTAGGCTCGCCGCAGTGGAAAGTGATCGTCATGGTCTCCTACCGCGCGGCGATCCAGGGGATGGTGACCGGGGTCATGCTGGCGGTCGCGCGCATCGCCGGCGAGACGGCGCCGTTGCTGTTCACCGCTCTCAACAACCAGTTCTGGAGCACCAAT
Organism: Alphaproteobacteria bacterium; assembly: GCA_019244535.1. Taxonomy (GTDB): domain Bacteria; phylum Pseudomonadota; class Alphaproteobacteria; order ATCC43930; family CGMCC-115725; genus AP-15. The sequence goes on along the minus strand of JAFASL010000761.1, from coordinate 1,531 downwards.
CTCAACGCGCCGATGGCCAATCTGCCGGTTGTGATCTTCCAGTTCGCGATGAGCCCTTACGCCGACTGGCAAGTGCTCGCCTGGGGCGGAGCGCTGTTGATCACGATCACGGTTCTCTTCCTCAACATCGGTGCCCGAGCTCTCGCCTCCTGGAGCACGTTCAAGCAATGAGCGCCGCTACTGCACGGCAGGTCATGTCACTCGCGCCATCCGATCCCCCGGAGACGCATGGCGATCCGTCACTAGGTCAAAAAGTGCTGATTCGCGACGTCGATTTTTTCTACGGCGCGTTCCAGGCGCTGAAAAACATATCGATGCCACTGCACGACAGGCGGGTGACTGCTTTCATCGGACCGTCGGGCTGCGGCAAGTCGACCCTCCTCCGGGTCCTCAACCGGATTTACGAACTCTATCCGGGACAGCGGGCAAGCGGCGAGGTGATCGTCGACGGCGAAAACATCCTGTCCTCGGGAATGGATTTGAACCTGCTGCGCGCCAGGATCGGCATGGTGTTCCAAAAGCCGACGCCATTTCCGATGTCGATCTACGACAATATCGCATTCGGAATCCGGTTGTACGAGAGGCTACCGCATCACGAGCTCGACGACCGGGTTGAATCGGCGCTGCGCCGTGCGGCGCTATGGGACGAGGTCAAAGACAAGCTCAGACAGAGCGGGCTTGGGCTCTCCGGCGGCCAGCAGCAGCGCCTGTGTATCGCGCGCGCCATCGCGGTCCGGCCCGAGATCCTGCTTCTCGACGAGCCGGCCTCGGCTCTGGATCCGATTTCGACGCAGCGCATCGAGGAGTTGATCGCCGAACTGAAGGCCGATTACTGCATTGCGATCGTTACGCACAATATGCAGCAAGCGGCGCGCAGCTCGGATTTCACTGCGTTCATGTATCTCGGAGAACTGATCGAATTCGATGAAACCGAGCGGATCTTCACGCGACCGAAACAGAAGCACACGGAGGATTATATTACCGGGCGGTTCGGTTGAGCCGGCGGCGGCAGAGAGGGTTGAGGTATGGCTTCCGAGCACATCGCCAAAGCGTATGACGCGGAGCTTCACAAGCTGAACAATACGATCGCCGAGATGGGCGGATTGGCGGAAAGCCAGCTCGGCACCGCAATCGAGGCGGTGATAACACGCGACACCGAACTCGCTGCGCGCGTTGTCGAAGCCGATGTCAAAGTCGACCAGCTCGAACGCGAGCTCGACAATCTTGCGATTCGGCTCCTGGCGCTGCGCCAACCGGTGGCACGCGATCTGCGTGAGATCTTCTCGGCGCTGAAGATCGGCAGCGATCTCGAGCGGATCGGTGATTACGCGGCCAATGTGGCCAAGCGTTCGATCGCCCTCAGTCAGACGCCGGCGGTGCGACCGGTTTATGCACTGCCGCGCATGGCGCATCTGGCGCAAATGCTGATTAAGGACGTTTTGGACGGCTACGTGCAACGGGATGCCGAAAAAGCGTATTCCGTGTGGACACGCGATGCAGAGCTGGACGAGATGTATTCAAGCCTTTTTCG
>JAFASL010000682.1 GCA_019244535.1 Alphaproteobacteria bacterium | reverse complement strand
CTCCCGATACGGACCTACGACATAGACTTTGCCGGCATCGTCAGCAACATCGTGTTCATCCGCTGGCTCGAAGACCTGCGGCTCGGCCTCTTGGACCAGGCCTATCCGCTAATCCGGGCGCTCGCCGAGGACATCGCGCCGATCCTGTTGTCGACGCGAATCAATTACCGGCGCCCGGTGACGATCGCCGACCCGCTCGTCGGCCGCATGCGCGTCGCCGGGCTGACCCGGGTGCGCTGGCGGCTGGCCGCCGAGTTCGCTGTCCGCGGCGCCGTTCATGCCGAGGCCGAGCAGGAAGGCCTCTTCATGCGCCTCTCCACCCGGCGCCCGATTGCGATCCCCGATCCTATCCGCCGCTGGCACGACGGATGACCGAACACCGTTCGCCGATGGCGTTGGCGCTGACCGAAGCCGAGGCGGCGGCGGCAAAGGGCGAGGTGCCGGTCGGCGCGGTGCTCGTCGATGCCGAAGGCCGGGTGGTCGCTGCGTCCGGCAACCGCGTCGAGGCCGACCGCGACCCGACCGCGCATGCCGAGATGCTGGTGTTGCGCGCCGCCGCCGCCCGTCTCGGAACCCCGCGCCTCAGCGAATGCGATCTCTACGTCACGCTCGAACCCTGCGCGATGTGCTCCGGGGCGGTCGCGCTCGCGCGTCTGCGCCGGCTCTATTTCGGGGCGTACGACCCAAAGGGCGGCGCGGTCGAGCACGGTCCCCGCCTGTTCGAGCAGCCGACGACACACCACCGGCCTGAGATCTACGGCGGCATCGAGGAGCGGCGCGCCGGCGAATTGCTCCGCGGTTTTTTCCAAACCCAGCGATAGGACGGAACGCGAGGCCGCCCCCCTTACTCGCTCGCGCAGCGTCTGCCGATACAGACCCTATTACGCGTGAGCGTCGCCCCGGCGAAAGCCATGGCCCTTCCTGCAGTCGCACGAGCCTCTCCCGGGTTGCTGAGACAGCGCAGCTTCCCGGAAACCCGGAGAAGCGGATCAATGGGTCCCGGCCTTTGCCTGGACGACACCCACAGGCTCTGAGCAGCGCCGAACGGCGCGCAGCCGGGCCCGCACACGCCTTGCGATGCGCGCGCCCTCGGCGGGGGCGATCTCGCCGCGCCCAATCGCTGCCAGAACGGCGGCCAGCACCTGCCGGCAATCCTCGGCCGCACGCACGGAGTTGAGGTCGATCCCGAGGCGCTCCGCGGGGCCGCTCGAAGCTAGCGGCGGCGGCAGTAGTTGCTCGGCGAGCGGCCGCAACAGATGCAGCCAGACACGGCCATTTCTCACCTGTTTTCCGGACCCGGAACTGAAGTATCTCAAACACTTGCCCCTGATCTCTTTTCGCTTGGTGCGCGCGACATGTGCGGGCGCTTTGCGAAGGCGAGCTCGGGCAACCCGCGTGGCCGCCCGCCCGGCATCCGTAATCCGCGGCGATGTGTGCCCGATCTTCTGGCACGGCCGCTGACTGCCAAGGCGCTGTCGGATCTCCTCGACCGCAAGCATTCCCTCCTGGCCGTTGAGTTCCGCATCAAGCCGGACTACGCCCTCAGGCCAACTCCTGCCCTTCTTTGCGCCCGCTGGGCAGGAGTCCACCCGATTGAGCCCCTGCGGAGCGATGGCTGCCGATGGCTGGAAATGGGGCGTGGGCCGCGGTCGCCGTCAACGCAAGCGAATGGCTGCAGCGGCTCGAGACCAGACCCGGCCATTTACTTCCCTGACGCCAACGCCGGCCATATTTCGCTGTCGTGGGTCACTCCCAAGGTTTGCGGTTCTCATCGTACCACCGCCTGTGTCAAGCCCAGCCAGCGGTTTCTCTCACTTGATGGAAACAAACCATGAACTTATATGTTGGGCTTTGCTCGCCCCGGAAACCTCCTAATGCTGGAAATCGCGGCGGATCCGACTTCGCTCTCCTGTTCTCACCTGTTTTCCGGACCCGGAACTGAAGTATCTCAAACACTTGCCCCTGATCTCTTTTCGCCTGGTGCGCGCGACATGCGCGGGCGCTTTGCGAAGGGGAGCTCGGGTAACCCGCGTGGCCGGCCGCCCGGCATCCGTAATCCTCGGCGTCGTGTGCCCGATCTTCTGGCACGGCCGCT
>JAFASL010000545.1 GCA_019244535.1 Alphaproteobacteria bacterium | reverse complement strand
CGCCCCGATCCGCCGCCGCTCTTGGCACTGATCATCGGTACAGCGCTGCTCTTGCGCCTGACGGCGCTCGCGGCCCCGGTTTTTCTGTCGGACGACATCAACCGCTATGTGTGGGACGGGCGGGTCCAGGCTGCCGGGATCAATCCCTACCGTTATATCCCAACCGATCCCGAGCTCGAGCCGCTGCGCGACAGTTCGGTATTTCCGAACATCAACCGCAGCAATTATGCTCTGACAATCTATCCGCCGGTTGCCCAGATGCTGTTTCTGGCGGCAAACCGGCTAGGCGACACGATCGTTGCGATGAAGCTGGTGCTGGTCGCCGTCGAGGCTGTCGGCATCGCAACCTTGCTCCATATCCTTCGGACGACTGGGCGCCCGCTGGAGCATATTCTTCTTTATGCTTGGCATCCTCTGCCGGTATGGGAAATCGCCGGTTCCGGGCATGTCGATGCGGCGGTGGTCACCTTCACCAGTTTGGCGCTCGCCGCTGCGATCGGCCGCTCGCGGCTCTGGTCGGCGGCAGCCCTCGGCGCCGCCGCGCTGATAAAATTCTTTCCGCTGGTCCTGGCGCCGGCACTGTGGCGTCCGAGGCGATCCAATTTTGCTGACTGGCGCTGGCTGGCGATCTTCACTGCCGTGATTGTCGCCGCCTATCTACCCTATATTGGCGTCGGGTGGCGCGTTCTGGGATTTCTGCCCGGTTATGTCGTCGAGGAAAATCTAGGTTCGGGCAGCGGTTTCTGGCTGCTTGACACTGCCCGCCGCACCTTGCCGATACCGCTGGCCGCCTATTTGGGTCTTGTAGCGAGCGTCATGACGGGGCTTGCGATCGGCGCGCTGTCCAAGCCGCTGACGCCGCGCTCCGTCCTGTCCTGGGCAACGGCATTGGGCACCGCGACCTTGTTCTTCGCGTCACCCCATTACCCGTGGTATTTTATCTGGCTCGTCGGATTACTGACGGCGGCATCGTGGTGGCCGGCCTGGTGGCTTACTGTCGCGGCGGTCCTGCTCTACTGCGGCGCCAAAACCGGGAACGTCCCATCTTGGGTGGGGTTCACTCTCTATGGCGGCTTTGTCATACTCTGCATCGCAGAGCTCGTCCGACGAGCCGTTTTTTCCAAAAGATCCGGAGCACGGCGTGCCGTTGACTGCGCAACCTAGGCCCGATCCGCGGCGGTATTTCGAGGCCGTCGGGGATGAGCGGGGTGCAATTGCCGAGCAGGAACCCGTTTGCCTCTACCTCGAGACGACCAATCGTTGCAATCTGCTGTGTGAAACCTGCCCGCGCACCTTTGAGGATCTGGAACCGCCTGCCGACATGAACTGGCAGTTGTTTACTCGCATCGTCGACCAGTTTCCTCGCATAGCGCGCGTCGTGTTGCACGGGGTCGGCGAGCCAATGATGGTCAAGGCGCTGCCCCGCATGGTGCGGTATCTCAAGGACCGTGGCACCTATGTCTTGTTCAACACCAATGGCACGCTGCTGACTGAGCGAAAGGGCAGGGAACTGATCGCCGCCGGTCTCGACGAACTGCGCGTATCATTGGATGCCGCCGAGCCAAGGGCGTTTATCGCTGTCCGCGGCAAGGACATGTTCGATCGGATCGTGCGCAACGTGCGCGCTTTTACTGCGATGCAACGAGCTGAAGGGATCGAACGTCCACTGGTCTCGCTGTGGCTGACCGGGCTCAAAGAGACGATCGACCAGTTGCCGGAATTCGTTCGGCTGGCGCATCGCATCGGGGTCCCGGAAATCCACCTTCAGCGCCTCGTCTTCCCGCCGGAAGGACTGGGCTTGGCACGGGCTCGGTCGGCGTTATTCGAAAACCTCGAAGGCGATGAGGTGAAGCGGGTCGACGAGGCAGCAGCGCTCGCCGAGACGCTCGGGCTTCGCTTCAACGCCTCGGGCGCGACCGAGCCCGGGACCAGCTTGAAGCGCGCAAGCGACGACCGGCCGTGGTCGCTTTGCCGGCGGCCGTGGACACTGATGTATTTCACTGCGCATGGCCGCGCGATCCCTTGCTGTATCGCGCCATTTTCGATGCGCGGCTACGATGGCTTCACCTTGGGCAACGCGACCCAGGAGAGTTTGCGCCAGATCTGGAATGGGCCGCGCTATCAGGAATTCCGCCGCGCCTTGTTGAGCAACAAGCCACCGCCCGCCTGCGCTTCGTGTGGCGTCCGCTGGAGCCTGTGAAGAAAGCCCGCGTCGCCGCAATCATACCCGTCCTCGACGAGGAGGAGACGATCGCCCCGCTGGTCGCGGAGATGCCGCGCGGGTGGGTTGACCAGGTCATCGTCATCGACGGCGGCAGCAAGGACCGCACGGTTGCCGAGGCGCGCGCCGCCGGAGCAACGGTGCTTGTTGAGCCAGAGCGCGGCTACGGCCGGGCTTGTGCCACCGGAGCTGCCGCAGCGATCGAGGGCGGAGCGGAAGTGCTGGTATTTCTCGACGGAGATGGCAGCGACCGGCCGGAGGTGATCCCGCGCCTGGTACAGCCAATCCTCGAAGGCAAACACGATTTTGTGATCGGTTCCCGTACCCGGGGTACGCGCGAGAAGGGCAGCATGGGTGCCCACCAAGCTGTTGCCGGGCGCGCGATCGGCGCTGCGGTCGGCCTCGTATACGGCGTGTACTTTACGGACATGTGCGCCTTTCGGGCGATCCGCGCCGCCGCGCTGCAGCGTCTCGGAATGCGCGAAACGACTTACGGATGGAACCTCGAAATGCAGATGCGGGCGGCGCGCGCGGGACTGCGCATACTCGAAATTCCGGTTCCGCACGGCCGCCGCCGCGCCGGCAAGTCCAAGGTCGCCGGCACATTCCGCGGCACGATCACAGCCGGTTCGCGAATCCTCGTCACCTTCGCTCGCATCCTCCGCGAGCCTTAGACCGAAGCGGAGCCACCGCAAAAGGCGAATTTCCCGAGATGTGCCTCGCCATCTTTTGGGGATAAGAAAGATCCTGACCGCGAATAACAAGGTTAACTGAACCTTTCGGGTGAAGCCCGGCGGAGGCGATGCGCGCTGTTCGGGCGCCCTCCGGTAGCGGTGGTGGGATCCCTCCGGAGGCTTGATGAAGGATCGGCTTTGGCAGGCAGCCTATAACGCGTTCTGCCCCCTGCTGAACAAGACCGACGTCGTGGCGGCGCCCAGGGGTGATTGGCCAAGATTGCCATGCGCCGTGGTTCTATACGACGACCTGATCGATCTGAAGGACTGCACGATTTTCGTGCTGCACAAAGGCCAGTTGACCGGACTTCCCAAAGGTGAGCTCCGGCAAGTCGCCGAAAACTGGCAATGGATTTTTGCCAATGAAGTTTTCGTCGTGCTCGGTCGTTCTCCTCGCGTAAAGAACGACGTCCGGCATAGCGGCGATTTGGTTCATTGCAAGCCGCTGATGCGATTTCTCGCCTCCGCCTCGTTGCGCAAACGGCACTCGAAGATCGTATACGTTCATGTCCCCAAGACGGGCGGTACGTCTGTTTGGGCGTCGCTGACCCGGGCGTTTCCCTCGCATGCCTATTACACCAGCCCCCGTGCGTATTTGAGCAACCCTCCGCCCGAAGACGACTACGACTTGATCGGGCTGCATTTCTCGCCCCGCGTGTTGTTGGCCTCATTGCGGCAAGACGACTGGATAATAGGCATGGTACGTAATCCAACCCGGCGTCTGATTTCCGCCGTCATGCATGCCCGCCGTGACACGGAAGATCTGGAGATTTTCACCGCGTCCGCCAGGGCCATGCGGCAGATGGATTTGGCGCAGTACGTGACAACGGATCTCGGACGCCTCGAGGCTCGGCTGCAATTGATAACCTTCGGGACCCATTGCCGACAGACCATCGATGCGCCTTCCGACCACGAAATGCTGTGCTCTGCCCGCGCGTTCGTGCGGCGCGACAATGTCGTCCTGGCGCCGTCCGAGCGCTCGCCCGAGTTCATGGAATTCGTCGCCCATCGATTGGAATTCCGGCCGGCGGCGCTTCCTCGACTGAATGCCAATGCGCCGGCGATTCTGGCAGCTAATTGGGCTGAGGTAGAGAGGGCCATTGCCCTCATTAATGCGACCAATGTTTGCGAGCGCGAATTCTACGACTCTGTTTGTCTGTCCTTCGACGGGCTTCGAGCAGCCGAGTGCCGGCGCAGTGGTCGGAGCAGCCTGTTTCCGATATTCAGGTCTCCTCCGCGGCGCGCGGCAAAGCCCCATCCGCAACCGGCAACATAAAGCGAAGTGCGGCAGGGAAGAGCGCCGGTCAAGCGGCGCGGGCGGGCCACTCCGGTGGGTTGTGGCCGAGCGGCACTGAGGGGCGGGCCCAGTGTGGTGGGGTCTCGGAAAGGCGCACGGTCGGCCCCAAATGGCGCAACCGGCCGATCGGCGTGTCGCTCTCGATCGACCAGCGGTCGATATCTGCCGGCGGGATCTCTTTTGGCACATCCCTGAGCGTCGCCTCAGGCACCTCGCCGAGGTTGACGAGCCAGCGGCCGGTCTGAGCCAGCGAGATGCGCACGAGCCAGCTGCCGCCTTCGCGGGCGCGGCGCGCCAATGCTGCCATCGCGCCAAATGCCATCAGATAACCGGTCAAATAGTCGATTGCCGATACCGGGTAGAATTGCGGGCCGGGTTCGGCGCCTGGAAACAATTCCCCCTGACGCGTCGTGATGCCGCTGACGGTTTGCACCACCGTGTCAAATCCGCGGCGCGAGGCCCACGGTCCGACATGGCTGAAGGCGCACATCGAAATGTAGACGAGGCCTGGGCGCAGCTTGATCAGCTCCTCGGGCGACAGACCGCGATTGCCGAGTGTCCCGGGGCGATAGCCTTGCGAGAAGACATCAGCCTCGCGCACCAGCCCGCGCAGGATTTCGAGATCGCGCGGGTAACGAAGATCAAGATGGGCCGACAATTTACCGTGCCCGGTGTCGTACTCCTGGTAACCAATGTTTGGAAGGTGCGGAGCGGTGATTTTCAGCACATCCGCTCCGTGTTCGGCGAGCGTGCGGGCAGCGGTGGGCCCGGCGAGGACCCGGGTCAGATCGAGCACCCGGATACCTGATAATGGGCGATCGCTTTCCGGCAGCCTTTCTCGCGGGCTGTCGCCGATTTTCAGGATCTCCATCAACGGCAACGAGGCGATCGCGGCGGCTTGCGGGTGCTGCGCCCATTCGGCCATGCTGCGCGCCATGCCGCCCGCGCCCTTGGCGGCGATGATCGCCTCTTCGAGTTCGAGCGCGTCCCAGCTCGCGACGGCGCGCCGCACGGCGTCTCGTTCTTCCGGCACGCCTAGGACCTTGAGGGCGGCTTCGCGGTGGTTTGGGAAATTGGCGTGAATATAGCTCCAGCGGCCGTTCTTCGCTGGATAGACGCCCACCACCTTGTTCCGCTCGGTCGATACCGAGGCGCCGTTCATTTTCATATAATGCCCGCTCCGCAACGACGCGACGGTTCGGCGCAGATCGACCGCGACTTCCTGGCGGCGTCCGGTCCGCAACTCCCAAAGCTCGGACGCGGCGAGACCGGTTGCTGCGAGCGCGGCGGCGCCGGCCGTCCCGATGCGGAAGGGCGTCGGCAGTACCGGGTCGCCGCCGCCGGTGATCTCGACCGCGCGCGCTCGCTCTTCTGGCCAGCCGGCGACGGGTAAAATCGTGCGCAACGCGTCATGTGCCATGATCGAGATCTCCCCAGGCGCCGCCGGCGCTTGCTTGCGCGCCGGCCGATCGCCGATGATGCCGCGGATCGATCCTGGAGGGAATGCCGATGAGCCGCCTGATGATCGTTGTCGAGTTCGAGGTCAAGCCCGAGCACCGCAACGCCTTTGTCGATCTGATGAAAAATCACGCGCGGCTGTCGCGCACCGAGGATGGTTGCCAGCAATTCGACGTGTTGCTACCGCAGAACGACGCGAGCCGCGTTTTTCTGGTCGAGGCATGGCGCGACCAAGCGGCACTCGACGTGCACGCGAAACTACCGCGCATGGCGCAGAACCAGGAAACCTACGGGCCGTGGCTCCTCAGCCGCAAGGCGACGCGCTGCATTGCGGATTAGGCTTGCCAAGGCGCGCCAGGAGTGCTGGCGCGCGTCCGACGATTCGTTAGCGGCGGCCGCCTATTGCGGTCGTTCCGCCAGCCCCGCTCGGACCGTTTCTCGTCGCGGAGCCGGGCGGCCCAGAACTACCGCTGGTGTCGCCGCTGTAATCCGGCGCCGCACCGTTCACACTTCCGCCGGCGGCCGTCCCGCCCGGTGTGCCGTGGAACACTGTCGTACCGGCGGCGGATGAGCCGGTGCTAGGACCGAGCCGGTCGCTGCTCAAATTGCCGGGAGTGATCCGACCCGGATCTTGGGTCATGCTGCCCTGCGCGTGGGCGACTGGCGCTGTGCCGAGGAGCGTGATCGCAATCGCCGCCATTGTGATCCGAATCCGCATTTTCGGTATCCTTGCAAGTCTCTGCGCGG
>JAFASL010000481.1 GCA_019244535.1 Alphaproteobacteria bacterium | reverse complement strand
GGCTGTGTTAGCGCAGACCTCTGAGGTTGTCCGACAGTTTCTGCCTGCGCTCACCCTCACAGTTCTCAGAGAGAGTCTGCAGTTCGCGGCAGAACAGGAAGAGCAGCCCGCTAGTGTTCCGGTAGACGGAGATTTTCGGATCGACCTCTTCGACGGGCAACCGCCTCGCACCTACACGACCTACCGCCAATTCATACTAGGCATGAGGATCGCGTTGCTCGAGAGCCGAGACCCCGGCCGCAGCGATTTCGCCATACGCGCCGTTTTCGGCGGAGGTGGCGCATCACCGTGGATACGCATCAACAGGAACAACGTTTATCTCACGCATTTCAATAGTCAGACGGGCGGGACCAATGCCCCAGCCCTCGCGGCCAACACATGGCAAGAGATACCTGGAGGCCTGATTAACTATCCGGATGCAGAGAGTGACCCGGCACACCAGATAACCATCAATCTGGGCGCGGTCACCGGCGCATTGGCGAATGCGAATAGCTGGGCCGCAGCGGGCGGCCGCAATGTAACGCTGACCCATAACTCCCTAGTCATCCTCGCCTTCGTTATCTCCGAAGCGACGAGGTTCGATTTGATACAGTTCGCGACGGAAGCGGCGTTGAATTTCAGACTCGCGAATGGAAATTTGACCTGGGATTGGTTCAGAATAGTCTTGACTGACTGGAATACTACTTTCAACCAGGCGATCCCGACTAGTTTGGAGCAAACAAGGACGTTCATTAACGGGCTCCCGCAAACCGAGGCTAACTCACGTCAGTACCTGCAGAGCATCCTCACCGCTCTCGAAGGGCTCAACTTTCTGGGCTGGGGAGCCAATGCTCCTGGGCGGCAGTAGGTTCGATGATTCGCAAAGTACGCGAAGCGTGTCGCAGCGCCTCGCTCTCGCCTGCCGCAGCTCGCGGCGCTGTTCCGCCAGCGGCCGTGAAAGCTGTTACGGCGTCCGTTCCATCGGTCAAAAGGGCATCACGAGGCAGCGACTCGGACGTTGAGCATCGAACGAACAAATTTTGATCTGGAGCCCGAGCAGCGAGGCATAGATGACTCACACGGCAATAAACGGGCGCGGCAATGAACGACCAGGAGAAATGTGATGTCCTTACGGATCAATTCCGAGGCCCCGAACTTCACGGCCGAGACGACGCAAGGGGTGATCGATTTCCATGAATGGATCGGCAACGGATGGGCGATCCTGTTCTCTCATCCGAAGGATTTTACGCCGGTTTGCACGACCGAGCTCGGCTACATGGCGAGGCTGAAGCCGGAGTTCGACAAGCGCAACTGCAAGATCATCGGGCTCAGCGTCGATCCGATCGGCTCCCACGCACGCTGGGCGAAGGATATCGAGGAAACCCAGGGTCATGTGGTGAATTACCCGATGATCGGCGACCCCGAGCTCAAGATCGCCAAGCTTTACGACATGCTACCTGCCGGAGCGGGCGACACGTCCGACGGGCGGACCGCCGCCGACAACGCCACTGTGCGCTCCGTGTTCGTCATCGGCCCGGACAAGAAGATCAAGGCAACGCTGACCTATCCGATGAGTAGCGGGCGAAATTTCGACGAGGTGCTCCGGCTTCTCGACTCATGTCAGCTGACCGCCAAACATCAGATAGCCACCCCGGTCAATTGGAAGCAGGGCGAGGATGTAATCATCGTCCCATCAGTTTCCGATGTGCAGGCAAGGGAGAAGTTCCCCGGCGGCTGGAAGACAGTGAAGCCGTACCTGCGGATCGTCCCACAACCGCGCTAGGTCAAAACAGACCTCGTCAATCAGGCATCCCGGCGCGACGCAGGCCGTCTAGGACGCGCTCGCTCTCACGACGGTAGGTCGGACTTACCGCATCGGGGGGGACGTACCAGGGCTGTTCGGCAAACCGCCTGACGGTCATATCCGGTTCGAGCGCAGCGTATTCCGCAAAATGCAGCCTCGCGGTCTGGAGATCCCCGGTCAGCGCCTCGGCTGCAGCCAGCAGGGCCTTGCCGCGGGGATAGCCGGGATTGTTGTCGAGCGCACGGTACAATGCGTCGACCGCGGCGGCATCGTGACCGAGCTGCATCAGCGCCCGCCCGAGGCCTTGCAGCCATGTCCAGCGCTCCGGGTCGCGGGGTGCTATCGCATCGGCGCGGCGGCGGAACCACTCGGCCGCTTCGCGGGTCGCGCCGAGATACAGTTTGTTGAGCCCTATTTCTTTATACGCGGTGGGCTCAGCGGGATTGCGGGCGACCAAAGTTTCGGACGCAGTAATGGCTTCGGAGAACCGGCCGCGCGCCCGCAGCAGCAGACCGCGGGCTTTCAGCACAACCTGGTGCTCGGGCACTCGTGCCCCGGCGCGCGATATCATCTCTCCCGCTTCGGCGAGCAGCACATCCTTAGCGTCGAGCCGGTGGAGGTTGATAACCTGGTAGATCCGCGCCAGGGCAATGCCGACGATTGCATCAACGTAATCGGGATCATGCTCGAGTGCCCGGCCAAACAGATCGATCGCCTCGGCCGTGCGTTCTTCGTTCGCGCCGCCGCCGGTGACCAAGGCCCGGGCGCGCATCGCCAGATCGACGGCGTCCCAACCCGATCGTTCGGAGCTGCGACGCCGGCCCTCGTCGTGGATCAAGTGTATGCCCACACTGCGCGTCAGGCGGGCGACGATTTCGTCCTGAACCTGCAGGATCTCGCGGCGCTCCTTGTCAAAGCGCTCCGCCCACAAATGCTCGTCCGTCGCGGCATCGATCAACTGTACATTAATGCGGACGCGATCGGGGCTCAGCAGAACGCTGCCTTCGAGCACATAGCGGACGCCGAGCTCTTCACCGACCTGGCGGACCGGGACAGCCCGACCCTTGTAGGTGAAGGCAGTGGATCGCGAGATGACGAAGCTGCCGGTCAGCCAGGTCGACAAATCTGTGATCAAGCTGTCGACGATGCCATCGACGATATAGTCCGCACTCGCATCGCCCGACAGGTTGAGAAACGGCAATATCACGATTGACAAGTGGGGCCGTGCCGATGGCGAGGGGGGTTGCGCAAGATCAGATGCTGGAACTTCCGTTTGCGGAGTTTGCTGCTCTCGCTGCCAAAGCCACTCGATGAGGCGATCGACACCGGTGGTGAGATACCTGCGGTAGGTGCTGAACGACAAACCCAGCCGATCCGCCGCGGCCTCCTGTTTCGGCGCCGGATTGAAATAGGTCAGATCGAGCACGCGATAGATCCTCTGATCGCGCTCGTTAGCGAACAAAGTCGCCGCGGTCTCCGACAACAGGACCTTCAAAGCTTGTGGTGTGGCTGCTCCCTCGCGACGTGTCAGCAATCGCGCATCCAATAACGCGTTCCGAGCGAGCAAATCGCTCCGCGTGTAATTACGCAACGCGTCCCGAACCGCGCTTTCGAAGTCAGTGCGCGCTACCACGGCATGCGTCCAGCCCTACACCCGCGGTGTCGTTGAGCGGCGCTATCACCGGTACCCTGCCAAGCTTAACTTCAATTCGAGTGATTAACAACGCCATCCACTTTTCGGCTCCGAGCAAAAATTGAGCAGATATCGACGTAGAAAGCGAGCAGCCTTCCAGCACAACACATGACGCGCCTCCCTCGCCAGCCAGCATTCGGTTTGTCCCCTGTGCAGACTGGGAGCGTCGGCGAAATTCGAAAGATGGGAGTTTCTTATGCTCTACGGCGCTTCGAAGCTCGCAATCGCCGTCCTGCTGTCCGGGTCGGTTATAGGCGGCCTCGTACCACGTACTTCTGCCGCTTCGGACGGCAGAGCCGAGACCTATCTGGCCGTTTGGGCTTCCGACAAGGAAACCGACGACAACCATTTGGACCCGGATTTTCTGGCAATCATCGATGCCGATCCGAGATCGCCGGAGTACGGCAAGGTCGTGAACACCGCGGCATTGGAGTCGGTACCCAACGCCAACCTTCTAGATGAGCTTGGTCTCGCGTCAGGGGTCGCCTCGGATTTTTTGAACGAGGCGCACCACATGAATCATGAGCCGATCAGCGTCTACGGGCGGCAATATCTGTTTCCGGCGGGGCTGATCAGCGCCAACATCTTTCGTTGCGACGTCACCGATCCGCTGCACATTCCGATCTGCCCGCTCGTTACGGGCTCAAGGCAAGTCAAAAAGTTCGCCGGAGTTGACGACTTCGTCCAGCTCGCCAACGGCGATCTACTCATAAGCTATATGGGGGCAAAAGACCTGACGACGCCGGGCGGTCTAGTCGAGATCGACGCAAACGGCGGTGTAATCGGCGAGTACGATGCCGCTCAGACGGGCGGTCCGGTGCGCTACATCCCCAGTGTCAACGGTGTGACCGACGCCGGACTGCTTGCCCATCCGCACGGGATCGACCTCCGCCAGGATCTGGGTGTCGTCGTCACCTCCGACTTTGCCGACCCGGCGAGCATAGCGGCGAACACCATCGCGTGGAACCCGAAACAGGACCTCGGTACCACGGTGCGAGTCTGGGACATATCCCACCTCGAGGCTGGTCCGCAGAAGATCATCCAGGTGCCGGTCGGCCCCAGCGTCGAATCCAACCCCGTTGAAAACGCGCCTGAGGGTCTAATGGAAATCGGCGTGACCCATTTACACCAGCACAGGGGCGTGTTTACCGCCAGCATGATGGGCGGCGCGTTGTTTTACAGTCCCGACATCACCGTGCCATCACCGGTATTCCGCGAAGTGTACGACATTGGTCCGGGGGCGGGCGCGGCGTTTTTCGTTATCACACCGGACGATCGATATTTGCTCTTGCCGGTAGCCGGCATCCTGTCGCCGGGTGATCCCAATTTCGATCGTGACTACAGAGGAGAGCACTCGCGACGTCTTCTCGCCCTCGACATTCGACGTCTGTTGGCGGCTGGACCGCAGGTGGAGTGCGACGGTCCGCGCGTCGTCATCGGTGCCGACGGCTTCACGCAGAAGATCCTTGGTCACAACAACGGTGCGCCGGACTGTCCCCAAGTGACCGGCTTGGTGAACCTTGACTCTGCCGGCAATTTCGCCTCGCACGGCGGACCGCATTTCATTGCCGTCGATCACGAGACCCGACGGGTTGCCGCTGCGAATTATTTCGTCCAATTGACGCCCTTTGGGCTTCCGGGGACGAAATCCGCGGGCGACGATCGTGTCTGTATGACATGGCTAACCCCGGCCGGCGAGCTGATCCGCGACGACAGATTTAAGGACGAGCTGACGGGCCAGCCCTGCGTCGCGTTCGACCGACCGGCCACCTATTTCTGGCCGAACCGCGGAACGACCGGAGCCGCCAAGCCGCATATGCTTGCATTTATCAACCTTCGTTCAAATGAGAAAGAATAAGTGGTGCTACGATGCTTGGGAGACACTCAAGCAAGATCGTTGACGGGTTTCTGTTGCTCGCATCCGCAATCGCCGTCCTGGCGATTGCTTGGGCAGAGAACAGCTTGCCCGCCGAGCGCGCTTCCGGACCGGACTTTCGACTGCTCGGATCTGATAACCGGCTTTATACCCGCACCAGCTTTCCATCCGATGCGGTGCTGGTAATCTACTTCGGGTTCGCGAGGTGCTGGCGCGCCTGCCCGACTGCGCTCAACGCAATTGCGCACGCGGTGGACGACCTCGGGGCGGCGGCCGAACGCGTTCTGCCGATATTCATCTCGCTCGATCCGCAGCACGAGGAGCCGGAAACGGTCGATCTTTACCTGAAGGGCTTTGGCGACCGCTTTATCGGCCTCCACGGGTCGGAGGATCAGGTGCGGGCAGTTGCCGCGGCATTCGGGGTTTCGGTACAGCGCATCCGGTTTTCGGCGGATCCGGCCGATTATACGATGGTTCACTCATCGCCGGTCATCGTTTTGGTCCCGCGCAAGCCCGACCCGATCCTGGTCAAGCCCGACAGTTCCGCAGACGAGATCCGGGCAGTCCTCAATCGTGCGCTCGGACTCGGCACTGGATAACGCCAGGCGCAATCCCACGGCTCCACAGCGCACTGAAAGACGCAGTCACTGCTCGGCTGGTACATGACCGCCTCACTAATCAAGCATGCCGGCCCGGCGCAGGCCGTCGAGGATGCGCTCGCTCTCCCGCCGGTAGGTCGGACTGACCGCGTCCGTCGGAACAGAGGAGCGCTGGGCGGCGAACCGGCGAACTGTCATTTCCGGTTCGAGCGCGGTGTACTCTGCCAGATAAAGCTTGGCGCTTGCGGAATTGCCGGTCAGCGCCTCGGCCGCCGCCAGCATCGCCTTGCCGCGGAGATAGACGGGGTTGCTGTCCATCGGTTGAGACAACGCGTCCACAGCTTCCGCGTCGTGTCCTAACTGCATCAGGGCGCGGCCAAGGCCCTGCAGCCAGGTCCAGCGTTCCGGGTCGCGGGGCGCAATCGCATCGGCACGCCGAAACCATGCTACTGCTTCTCGCGTCTCCCCAAGATAGAGCTTGTTGAGACCCATTTCCTTATAGGCTGTTGGCTCGCCGGGATTGCGCGCGATCAGGGCTTCAGTAGCGACAATGGCTTCGGAGAACCGGCCGCGCGCCCTCAACAGCAGACCGCGTGCCTTCTGCACGACGAAGTGGTCGGGCTCCAGCGCCATCGCGCGAGTGACCATCTCATCAGCTTCATCGAGCAGCAAATCCCGCTCTTCCGGTCGATAGAGGTTGATTACCTGATAGATGCGCGCAAGAGCAATGCCGACCATCGCATTGACGCAGTCCGGGTCGAGTTTGAGTGCCTTTCGAAACAGATTGACCGCCTCGGCTGCGTTCTCCTTTCGCTTGATGTCGTTGACGAGCGCGCGGGCGCGCATGACCAGGTCGGCTGAATCGCCGCTGTTCAGGCCGCGGCGCGCGGCTTCGGTCCGAATCATTTCGAACCCGACGCTGCGCGATAGGCGACCGACAATCTCGTCCTGGACCTGCAGGATGTCGCTGCGCTGCTTGTCAAACCGTTCGGCCCAGATGTGCTCGTCCGTCTCCGCGTCGATCAGCTGAACATTTACCCGGACGCGGTTCGGATCAGCCAGTACGCTGCCCTCCAGCACGTAGCGGACGCCTAGCTCTTGACCGACCTGCCGGATCGCCACCGAGCGGCCTTTGTAGGTGAAGGCAGTGGAGCGCGAAATGATGAAGCCCCCCACGAGCCGGCTCGACAAATCCGTGATCAGACTGTCGACGATGCCGTCGACGAGATAGTCTGCGTTCACATCGCCCGACAGGTTCAGAAACGGCAGTATCACAATCGACAGACGCGGCCGTGTTGACGGCGAGGCGATTTGCCCCGCTCTAGGAGCGGACACCCGCGGCTGTTCGGCTGCCTCTTGTTCTTGCTGCCACAGGCATTCGACGAGACGCTCGACGCCGGTGGTCAGATGCCGCCGATAAGTACTAAACGACAAGCCCAAGCGAGCGGCAGCCGCTTCCTGTTTCGGGGCCGGGTGAAAGTAGGTCAGGTCGAGGACGCGGTACACCCTCTGGTCTCGCTCACCGGCAAACAACGTAGCCGCGGTCTCTGCGAGTAAAGTCTTTAGAGCTTGTGGGGTGCCCGTTCCCGGTGCGCGGCGATTCAATAGCTGCGCGTGCAATAACCCATTCCCGGTCAGCAAGTCGCCCCGGGAATAGTTTCGCAGCGCGTCCCTGACTGCGCTTTCGAACTCACCGCGTGTCGGCACAGCATGTGTCCGGGTCTGTACACGGGAGGCGTTCTGAGGACGGTGCTATAGCGAACCCGCCGCTGCCCCGTCAACTAATCCTGGTCGGATTTCGCGCCGCAAACACCATGGCGCGAGCCTGGTTCCCGGGCAAAAATCGAACAAATTTTGGCGTGGAGAGGAACAGTCAATCGAGCCATTTCCGAAGCGTCACAATTCACAACGCCAAGGCTTCGCGATGTTGGCACTGAAGACCCTTCCCCTGGTAAGGCGCGTCGCCGCTCTGTTCAATCACTGGCGACAGCGGGCACGTGGCCGGGCGGAGCTCACCGCTCTCGACGACCGCATGTTAGATAATATCGGCCTCACTCGCATCGACGTCGCGCGCGGGTCAAGAAGCCCGTTCTGGACTGAATGACTGGCGCTGAAGGGGCCCCGCCAATTGCCGTTGCTCAGCCGCTCTATAAATCAACAGATGAGGCTTTTACTATGCCAGCAGAAGGAACGCCGGGGCCGGAGAGCGGACCGCCGCAACCGCCCGAGTCAAGCTGCAATAACGCGGTTCAACGCCTCGCTTGCCACTGGCGCAAGGACTGCGATGGCGAGCTAATCGGTGAGTGGACAATGCGAGATAGCGGCAGCACCGATCCCTGCAATCTCGTGCCGGTTGTCGAAAAGCGCCTCGGTCCGTCCCATTTTGACCGCCTCGTCCATCGCCTTGATGAGCGGCCGTCAGCGCGCCCCCACCCGATCCCGGCGGCAGAGACGCAACGGAGCGGGGATTCCGCAATCAACTTGCACCTGCGCGCTGCCGGAAGCTCGTTTTTCTGGGCAATGCAGCTAATACCTTTTCGTCGTCGCGAGGCAATGTATGCGCTGTACGCATTCTGCCGTGAAGTCGATGATATCGCAGATGGCGACGTCTCACGCTCGCTAAAGCAGAAGCTTTTGTCTGATTGGCGCACTGAAATCTCTCTCCTCTATGCCGGTCGGCCGCGGCACGCCGTTACGCACGCTTTGAGCGACGCCGTGCAGGCCTATGGGCTGCGGTGCGACGATTTCATGGCGATCATCGACGGCATGGAAATGGACGCACGGGCCGATCTCCGCGCGCCGAGCCTCGTCGAGCTCGATCTATATTGCGAGCGGGTGGCAGTCGCGGTGGGTTGCCTGTCGGTGCGGATCTTTGGAGAGGAGACGCCCACCGGGGAGCGCGTCGCAGCCGAACTCGGCCGCGCCTTGCAGCTCACCAACATTCTGCGCGACCTCACTGAAGATGGACGCCGCAATCGATTGTATTTGCCTCGAGAGCTGTTGCAGGCGCATGGCATTTTTTCCATCACGCCGAGCTGGGTGTTGGCTCAGCCGTCGCTTCCCGGCGTCTGCCGCGATCTGGCGATGCTCGCCGAGCAAAATTATTCCGCCGCGGCGGAGGCGATCTCGGCCTGTCCCTGCCGAAAGATGCGGCCTGCGGCCGTCATGCTCGGCGTCTATCGCGCGCTCCTGCGCGAATTGCTGGCGCGGGGCTGGACGCATCTCGACGATCCGGTACGAATTCCGGGCTGGCGCAAATTGGCCCTCGTCCTGCGTCATGGCCTGGTGGGGCGTTGACGACCGCGCCTTCCACGCACCGTTCGCGGCTTGACTTTTCCGTCGTGTTCCCGACCCTGATCGATCAGCTCAGCGGTTGGGAGATTTTATACCATGGCCGGCGCCCTGGAAGGCCTTCGTGTGCTCGATTTTACGACGACGATCGCGGGTCCGCATTGCACGCGCCTCCTCGCTGATCTGGGAGCCGAGGTGATCAAAGTCGAGGCGCCGGAGGGCGATATGATGCGCACGCGCCCGCCATTGCGCAACGGTGCGAGCACCAGTTTCGGTCAGCTCAATGCCGGAAAAAAGAGCATCGCGCTCGACCTCAAGACGCCGCACGCCGTCGAGGCGGTGCGCCGGCTCGCGGCGACATCCGACATCGTCGTCGAAAATTTTCGGCCCGGTGTGATGAACCGGTTCGGCCTCGATTACGAGGCGCTCGCAGCGGTTAAACCCGACCTCATCTATTGCGCGATCTCCGGTTACGGCCAGACAGGCCCTTCGTCGCAATTGCCGGCCTACGCGCCGGTCATTCATGCTGCTTCGGGGTACGATCTGGCGCATATGGCCTATCAGGGCGAGGAACGCCGTCCCGATTATTGCGGCATCTATATCGCCGATGTGCTGACCGGCACCTATGCTTTTGGCGCGATCATCACGGCCCTCTACCAGCGCCAATTCACCGGCCGCGGCCAGATGATCGACGTCTCGATGCTCGAAAGCATGCTGAGCCTGACCCTGAGCGAGATCCAAGCGGCGCAGTTTTCATTGCCGCCGCTCGGCCGCCCGATTTTCGGTCCGGTCGCGACAAAGGACGGCTACATCAATCTGTCGATCGCCAGCGAGCGGACATTCCAGAACCTGGCGATTGCGTCCGGCCACCCGCAATGGATCACCGATCCGCGCTTCGCTCAGTACCAGAACCGGCGTGGCAATTGGGGCGAATTGATCGACGAGCTCGAGCTGTGGTCGAAAGAGCGTACGACAAGCGAAGTGCAGGCGCTGTTCGATCGCCATGGCGTGCCGTCTTCGCCCTACCGCACCGTCAGGGAAGCGATGGCCGATCCGCAGCTCGCGCACCGTCAAGCCTTCACCGAAGTGCGCGATACCGGCGGCACGTTTCAGGCGCTTAACCCACCTTTCCGGATGTCCGGCGCGCAAGCGGCGGCCGTCCCCCATGTGGCCTCGTTGGGCGAGCACACTGAGGAGCTGCTGACCGAGATCGGCTACGGCCGGAACGAGATCTCGAAACTCTTTACTCCAGCCAGATCAGAGCCTCGCGCGTGACG
Source organism: Alphaproteobacteria bacterium (assembly GCA_019244535.1). GTDB lineage: Bacteria > Pseudomonadota > Alphaproteobacteria > ATCC43930 > CGMCC-115725 > AP-15. The sequence goes on along the minus strand of JAFASL010000481.1, from coordinate 727 downwards.
GCGACCTCGCCGCCATTTGTGAGCCGCACCAGGTTGACGGTCCGGGCGAGCGCGGGCGAACCCGAATAGAAGGCCGGCACAGCACCGTTGCCGACACGCATCGGACGGTCCCAGTGACCGAGCGCCAGGTAATCGGCTCCCGTTGCTGCGATTTCCTCATCGCTGAAGATCCAGGACGGGCGCAGTGGATTGGCGCGCGTTTCCGGCGGCTCGTAATGCCCGTGCGCCATTGCGACCTGCCAGCGAGTGGAGCGCGGCCGCGGGCCGCGCAACGGCGCCATGTCGAAGTAATCCCGATGCGCGTAGCCCCAGACTTCTAGGTCGTATGCCGGGAAGCGGACCGCTTCGTCATGCGTGACGCCGAGAACGTGGACATTCGGGATGGCGGCGATGCCGCTGCGAACGAACACCGAATTCGGCAAGGCCGGATCATGATTGCCGGGCAGTATTACAATCGGCCTTCCCGCCGAGGCGAGGAGCTGGGCCGCCCGGTCGAGTACAGCGGCGCTTAGCTGGTTGCTCTCGAACGTATCTCCGGCCAGCAGCACGATATCCGGCCGACGCGCCTTGGCCGTTGCCAGCACCGCTTCCAGTCCCGCATTGCCCCGGCTGTCATCGACGTGAAGATCGGAGCTGTGGACCAGAACCGGCACACTCACACCCGCTCGAAATCGGTGCGCTCGGTGACCGGCAGACCCTTCAGGTAACGGCGCAAGCAGTCGAGGCC
>JAFASL010000390.1 GCA_019244535.1 Alphaproteobacteria bacterium | reverse complement strand
TTCCTTCGTAGATCGGAGCAATGCGCGAGTCGCGCAGATACTGGGCGGCTCCCGTTTCTTCGATAAAGCCCATTCCGCCATAAACCTGGACCCCGAGCGAGGCAATGTCGACACTGAGCTCGGTGCACCAGCCCTTGAGCACCGGGGTCAGCAGATCGACCCGCCTTTGCCGCCGGTGGCGTTCAGCGTCGTTGGGGTGCTTGTGGGCGAGGTCGCTGTCGGCCGACAGCACATACCCGAACGCGCGCATCGCCTCGATCTGCGCCCTCATCGTCATCAGCATGCGCCGCACGTCGGGATGATGAATGATCGTCACCCGCTCGCCGCTGCGCTGCCCGACCGGCCGGCCCTGGACCCGTTCCCGGGCATAGTCTCGCGCCGCCTGATAGGCCCGCTCGGCGATCCCCAGACCTTGCAGCCCGACCTTCTGGCGAGCCTCGTTCATCATCGTGAACATGTGCGCGAGACCCTCATTCTCGCGGCCCACCAGATAGCCGATCGCGCCTTCCTTCTCGCCAAAGCTCATCACGCAAGTGGGGCTGGCATGGATGCCGAGCTTGTGTTCGATCGAGGCGCACGCGACATCGTTCCGCCCCGCCAACGAGCCGTCTGCGCCGACCAGGAATTTGGGGACCAGAAAGAGCGAGATGCCGCGGGTGCCTTCCGGGGCGTCGGGCAGGCGCGCGAGTACCAGGTGCACGACATTCTGGGCCATGTCGTGATCGCCCCAAGTGATAAAGGTCTTCTGGCCAGAGATGCGGTAGTGGTCGCCCTCGGGTACCGCCTTGGTCCGGACTGCCGATAGGTCAGAACCCGCTTGCGGCTCGGTCAGGTTCATTGTCCCCGCCCATTCGCCGCTGACGAGCTTTCGCAGAAAGCGGCTCTTCAACTCGTCCGAGGCGTGCGCCTTGATCGCTTCCGTAGCCCCGGCGGTGAGCAGCGGACAGAGCGCAAAGCTCATATTAGCCGAGTTCCACATCTCGATGGTTGCGGCGGCGATCAGTCCGGGCAGCCCTTGCCCGCCATATTCAGGATCGCCGCTCAGCCCGTTCCAGCCGTTCTCGACAAACTGGCGGTAGGCGGCTGCGAAGCCGTCGGCGGCGACGACACCTTCCTCGGTCAAGGACGCGCCCTGCTCGTCACCGGGCTTGTTGAGCGGTGCCAGCACTTCGCCGGCGAGCCTAGCGGCTTCTTCGAGCACCGCCTCGACCAGATCCGGCGTCACTTCCTCATAGCCCGGCAATTTGGCGAGGCTCTCCAGCCCAGCCAGTTCGGCGATCACGAACTGCATGTCGCGGACGGGCGCACGATAATTCGGCATAGCCTCGCCTCCTCTATTCGGGATAGAGCTGGCGCAGGGCTTTCTTGTCGAGCTTGCCCACGCTCGTTTTGGGCAGCATCTCCAGGAAGACGATGCGCTCCGGAACTCCGTATCGCGAGATGACACCCCGAGCTGCGAAATCGTGGAGATGCGCCTTGAGCTCAGCCTCGCTGATTTGCTCGCCGGGTTGGATGACCACCAAGGCCAGCGGTCGCTCGGTCCATTTCGGGTCCGGCACCCCGATGACGGCGGCTTCGATGACCACCGGATGCTGCAGGATCAGATCTTCCAGGTCGAGCGAGGACACCCATTCGCCGCCGGTCTTGATCACATCCTTGAGCCGATCGGTGATCTTGAGATAGCCCTCGCCGTCGATCACCGCGATGTCCCCGGTGTGCAGCCAGCCACCCGCCCACAGGTGGCGGGAATTGACCGGGTCCTTCAGGTAGCCCTGCGTCAGCCAGGGGGCGCGCACGACGACCTCGCCTTGGGACACGCCATCATGCGGCAGGTCGTTCATCTCTTCGTCGACGATACGGATCTCGACCATTGGAGCGGGCCGGCCGGTCTTGCAGCGCATCTCGACCTGGCGGTCAATGTCCCAACCTTCCATGTGCGGTTTGAGGTGAGACAATGTCAGGATCGGGCAGGTTTCCGACATGCCGTAGCCAGTAAACGCATCGATGCCGAGCCCCAGCGCCTGCTTTGCCAGCGCTTGCGGCATTGCTGCACCGCCGATGATGACCTTCCAGCCGGCCAGCTCGATCCCTTGAGTGCAGGCGCTCGACAGCACCATCTGCAGGATCGTCGGAACACAATGCGAAAAACTGACCTTCTCGCGGCGGATCAGCTCGACGAGCGAGTCCGGGTGATAGCGCCCTGGATAGACCTGTTTGACGCCCAGCGTCGTAGCGACGTAAGGCAGGCCCCACCCATGGACGTGAAACATTGGGGTGATCGGCATGTAGACGTCGCCCTCGTTGAAGCGGCCGTGGCCGGTTCCGGCGAGGGCGCTGCGCGTCGCCAGCGTATGCAGCACGAGCTGGCGGTGGCTGAAATATACTCCTTTTGGAAGTCCGGTCGTGCCCGTCGTGTAGAAAGTCGTGGCCCGGGCATCCTCGTCCAGTTCCGGAAAGGGGTAGTCCGGGTCGGAGCAGCTCAGCAGAGACTCGTATTCAGCATCTAGGCTCAGTGGGGTCTCGGCCACCTCGTCTTTGTCGTTCAGCAGGACCAGTCTTTTCACCGGTTCGACCTGGTCCCGGATCTGGTCAAGGACGGGCAGAAACTCGCAATTGACGAGGATAACGTCGTCTTCGGCGTGATTGATCGTGTAGAGGATCTGCTCTGGGGACAGCCGGACGTTGATCGTATGCAGCACCGCCCCCATCATCGGCACCGCGAAGAAGCACTCGAGATAACGCGGGGTGTCCCAGTCCATAACCCCCACGGTATTGCCGGGCTTGACGCCAAGCCGGGCGAGGCCCGAGGCCAGGCGCCCGACCCGTTCACCAAATTCCCGGTAGCTCATTCTTTTCTGGTCCGCGTAGACGATCTCCTGCTCGGGAGCCCGAGTAACCCCGGATCGTAAAAGGCTCCGAATAAGCAATGGATACCCGTATTCCGACTGCGTCCGCTCGATCGGTGCGCCGGTCATGTCGCCCGCTCCGTTCTTACCTCCGTACGGCCCGTTGTCGTTTCCGAGCCCGACGTAACAATAGCAACCCGGGCGAGCGCGCCGAACAGATTCGATCACTCCCGCAAGGCTGAATGCCACCTTATCCTGAAGATCTGTCCCGTTTCGGTCAGAGGCGATGACTTGATGGCCGGTGAGCCCGCGCGTCGGCAACGTCAAGAATCACAACCCGAGCCTGATCGAGCCGATTGCCGCGTATGCGCAGCCGTCAGTGGGAGCCGCCGAATTCCGTTATGCCAGGGCCAGGAGGCGGACCGGCTCAGCGTGGTCCGTAATAATACGGCGGCGGATAGTATCGCGGCGCGTAGTAGGCCGGTGGCGCGTAAAAGGGCTGTCCGTAATAGCCGTAGTAATAGGGCGGCGCTCCCGTGAGCACCCAAAACGGCGCGGTAACAATCGTCGCGGCAGCACCGACGACGGCGCCCGCCACGCAAAGCGGCCAGAACAGCGGAAACGGCGAGCAAGGGGCA
>JAFASL010000210.1 GCA_019244535.1 Alphaproteobacteria bacterium | reverse complement strand
GCCGATGCTGACCTCAACGACATCGAGGATCACGCAGTTGAAGTTCAGGAACACCCCGGCGCCGAGGCGAATGTTGAAGCCGTAGTCGCAATGGAATGGCGGCCGGATCACCGCATCGTCTCCGACGGCAGCGAAGCGTTCCATCAGGAGCTTGCGCCGTTCGGATGGAGCCATATCGAGTGCCGCGTTGTAGCGCGCCAGCCAACCGTGCGTTGCCGCGAGCTCTGCCTGGATTTCGCGCGCACTGGCGTCGTACAGCTCCCCGGCAAGCATCTTGTCCTTTTCTGTGCGCATGATGCATCGCTTGCTTGCATCACTGGGGTTAACGGCGGCGCGGCGACGCGTCCTTGGCCAGTTGCGAGGTGATGTCGGCGAAGGTGACTTCGAGCGAGGTGCGCACGTCGATGACGGTCGGGGCGCGTGCGGCGAGCGCCTCGCGCAGAGCCGGCCCGAGCGCGGCGGGCTCCTCGACGCGGACGCCGCGGCAGCCGATCGCCCTGGCGATCTCGGCATGGTTGAAATCGTTGAATTCGGCCGCAAAACGGCCCGAACCGTGCAGTACCCAGCCGAGCGCCTTGTTGTTGAACACGACGGTGATGATCGGGATGTCCTGCTCGATGGCGGTCATCAACCCATTCATCGTCATCGCGAACCCGCCGTCGCCGACGACCGCGACGACCGGCCGGTCCGGGTGCACGAGCTTCGCGCCGAGCGCCGCCGGGATGCCAAAACCCATCGGCCCGGAACCGGCGGCCTGCAGAAAACCCTCGGCCCGTTTGGTCTGGTACCAATGCGTCATCATGATGCGGTTTTCGCCGGCATCGCAGGTGACGATCGCATCCTCGGGCAGGTTGCGCATCAACTCGCCGATTGCCCGTTGCGGCAATATCGGCTGGTCATCGGCGAAATAAGAGCGGTCGTTGAAATAGCCGTGCCGTTCGCGATGCAGCGCAACCCGCTGCTCGGCTTGTTGCCGGCGGTCGCCGGCGCGCGGGCGCACCTCCTCGATCAGCTGATCGAGCACAATTGCGGCATCGCCGATCAATACGTGCTCGGCCGGATAGTTCCACGACGCGTTGCGCGGCTCGATGTCGAGCTGCACGAAGCTCTGCCGTGTCGGGTCGAGCAGCGCCCGGTTCTCCCACGCCGTGTCGCTCGGCGACAGTTTCGAGCCGATGACGAGAACGAGATCGGACTCGGCAATGCAGGCGTTGCCAGCCGCGGTGCCGAAGGTGCCGAACACGCCAAGTGCTAGCGGGTGAGTTTCCGCGAAGCACCCCTTGCCGGCCGCCGTCGTCGCGACCGGCAGTCCGGCCGCCTCGGCGAGGCGGCGCAACTGGTCGTAAGCCTGCGCGATGCGCACGCCGTTGCCGGCGATCAACACCGGCTTTTGCGCCGCGAGGAGCGCCACGGCGGCGGCCTCGACCTGCCGCGTCTCGGCAGGCGGAGGAGGGGAGGGGAGATAGTGGCGGGTCGGATAGAGCATCGGCTGCGAGTCGGGCCCTACCGACCCGGCGAGCGAGTCATGCGCATAGAGCACCGCGACCGGCCCGGGCTGGCCGGCGAGCGCATGCTTGATCGCGAGCTGCGTCGCCTGCACCGCGGCGATCGGGTCGTGCGCCTGCATGACGTGCTTAGTGACGCCGCTGAACGCGCGGCGGGCGTCCCAGCTGCCCCAATCGCCGGTCGCCTGCTGGTATGGCGCATGCAATGTAAAGCGCGGCGCGTCGCTGAAGTCGGTCAAGAGTAGCATGGGCGAGCTCGACAGATGCGCCTCGATCGTGCCGAGAAGGCCGTTGCCGAGCACCCATGGGCCTTGCCCGAGCAATACTCCCGGCCGCCTCGTCAATCGGCCATAGATCTCCGCCATGACACCGCCCAAGGATTCCTCGCGCACCAGCACGGTGCGAACGCGGTTCTGATACTGGCTCAGCCCGGAGACGATCCGGCCGGTATGCCCGCCGGAAATGCCGAACACCATCTCGATCCCGGCCTCTTCGAGGACGCGCGCCACCAGCACGTTGGCCGGCGTCTCCTCGGTCAGCATCGGCTCGATCGTCATTCCGCTTCTCCTCCCTTTGGGGCGCCCCTGTTAACCTGCTCGCACCTTGCCTTCTCGCCCGCCTGAACACAACGTCCCTAGCCGCCAAACCCGCCTCGACATCGGGTATCCCAGTATTCCGAACTCCACTACCGGAGGACCGCCTTCGGAGTAGCCGGCGGACAAACGGGAACGGCGGCGATTGTGGATCGTGTCCTAATAGGTTCTGCGAAACTCGCGTAACGCGCGCGCGAGGTCATGGTATTCGGGTGATTGTCGAAGTCACCCGCCGTGGTGTGGCAGTGTTGATTAAAGAGCAGCCCCAATGATCGCCCCAGCTCGAATTCGGCTACCTAAAAAAGGGACGCGGATGGGTGACTGGCTGCCCGTTGACCCGCTCGCGCTGCACGGGGGCGTCAAAGCCGTTAAGGCTTGCCGGTATCGCTAACGGCCGCCTAGGAGGCGTTCCGGGAGGAACCGATCTGACCCTCGCGCGGTCTTAGATTTTGGGTCCGCATTACGGCCCCGCGGCATTTCCACACGTCGGGCACTCCGGGTCCTTATTGATGCGGATCGAATGGAAGCGGGCGCGCAGCGCGTCATAGATGAGAAGCGTGCCGTCGAGGCTCTCGCCCAGCTGCAGCAGTTCCTTTAATACCTCGACCGCCTGCAAGGTGCCGAGCACGCCGGCAATGGCGCCCAGTATGCCTGCTGTTTCGCACCGGGGGACGAGGTCCGGGGGCGGCGGATCGCGAAACAGACAGCGATAGCAAGGGTGACCGGGGCCGAGATAAGGTTTGAAGATCGAGAGCTGACCCTCGAACGGCGACAGTGCGGCTGCGACAAGAGGCTTTTGGAGCCGGCAGCAAAGATCGGTCAGCAGGTAGCGCGTCTCGAAATTGTCGCTGCCGTCTGCAACGATGTCGTAGTCCTTGATCAGCGCTGCGGCATTATCGACGCCGAGCCGCGACGGGAGGGTTTCGACCCGCACGCCGGGGTTGACCGCGGCCAATGTCTCCCGCGCGCTGTCGACCTTGAGGGTGCCGACACGGTCGGTCGCATGCACGATCTGCCTTTGCAAATTGGTCAGGTCGACGCGGTCGGGATCGGTGATGCCGAGGGTTCCGACCCCGGCCGCAGCGAGATAGAGCAGCAGCGGCGAGCCGAGGCCGCCGGCACCCACGACAAGGACGCGTGAGGACAGCAGCCGGACCTGGCCCTCCTCGCCGACTTCATCGAGGATCAGATGCCGGGCGTAGCGCTGAAACTGCTCCTCGGTAAGCTCCATCGCGCGCGCTCAGAGACCGTCGAACAGCACGGTCGAAAGATAGCGCTCGGCAAAATCGGGCAATACCACGACGATTGTCTTACCCGTCATATCGGGCCGCCCGCCGATTTCCAGAGCAGCGGCGAGCGCCGCGCCGGAGGAAATCCCGACCGCGAGACCCTCGAGCCGGGCCGCGTCCCGGGCGCAGTTGACGGCGGTATCGTTGCCGATCCGGACGATCTCGTCGATCAGGCTGGTGTCGAGAATATCCGGAATAAACCCAGCCCCGATCCCCTGGATCTTGTGGGAACCCGGCGGTCCGCCCGACAGCACGGCGCTGTCTTCGGGCTCGACTGCGATCATCTTCAGACTGGGCTTGCGCGGCTTGAGAACCGAGCCGACCCCGGTCAAGGTGCCGCCGGTACCGATCCCGCTGACCACTACGTCGACGGCGCCCGCGGTATCGCGCCAGATTTCCTCGGCCGTGGTGCGGCGATGGATCTCTGGATTTGCCGGGTTCTGGAACTGCTGCGGAATGAACGCGTCGGGGAGTGATGCGACGATCTCCTCGGCTTTTGCGATGGCACCCCGCATGCCTTGCGCCGCCGGAGTAAGCTCCAGCTCGGCGCCCAACAGTTTCAGCATCTTGCGGCGTTCCACAGACATGCTCTCCGGCATTGTCAAAATGAGCCGGTAGCCCTTTGCCGCGCACACGAAAGCCAAAGCAATCCCGGTATTCCCGGAGGTCGGTTCGACCAGGACGGTGCCCGATTTGATCCGGCCCGCCGCCTCCGCGGCGGCAATCATCGAGACGCCGATCCGGTCCTTCACCGAGTCGAACGGATTGAAGAACTCGCATTTGGCGAGAATGTCGGCCTTGGCGCCGGCATCCCGTGCGAGCCGGTGGACGCGGACGAGCGGGGTCGCTCCGATCGTATCGGCGATGCTGTCGTAAACCCGGCCGCGAAACTCGGCGGTCTGCCCTCTGGTTGTTGTCGCGGTGTCCATCAGCGCTTGCCCTTTGCTGGTTCGGCCGTGATGTAGGACGATTGTGTCAATTTTGGTTCGCCGGCTCAAATCTCGAAATCGGTGTACTCGGCGGGGCCAGCAATCCCGGCGCGATGTGCACGGCCGCAGAGATCTTCCAGGGTCAGCGCATCGAGCCGCTGCATCATCTCCACTTGCAGCTCGAGCCACAGCGGGCGGACGATCTGATGGCCTAGAGCGCTGCCGGCCGGATCGGCAATCGGGTCTTCCGCGCTTTCGAGCCGGCGCAACGTGCGGACAATGTCGCCAAGACTGATCCGCCGCCTCTCGCGGGCGAGCCTATAGCCACCGCTCGGGCCACGGATCCCCAGAAGGATCTTGTGCCGGACCAGTTCCTGAAGCACCGGCTCCAGATAGCGGCGCGGAATGCCCTGGCGCTCGGTAATTTCGGACGAGCGGACCGGCGAGTGGCCGCCATTGTAGGCAACGTCGAGCACCGCCTCGATGGCGAAAAGCAGTTTCTTGGTTAACCTAATCATCTTCGCCCGAACCGCCACCCCTTGTTCCGGGTCAGTTCGGCGATTGTCACCCTGGAAGCGGATCGGGACAAGCGGCCTCGACGCCGGTCGAGCCGAACCCGGCTTCCTGGCGGCCGCCCTGCTCCGAGAACGCCGGCACTACCACAAAATGGGGCTGCGAAATGCGGGTAAAGACGAGCTGCGCGATGCGGTCTCCCGGCCGGATCTCGATGACGCTACCGCGCTGAACTGGATTGCGGTTCCATGCGGAGATCAGGCAGGGCCCCTCGTAATCCGCGTCAATCAGGCCGACCGCGTTGCCGAGCACCAGCCCCTCCTCGTGACCGAGGCCGGACCGCGGAAGCACGAGCGCGCACCAATCGGGATCGCCGATGCGAAAAGCGATGCCGGC
>JAFASL010000202.1 GCA_019244535.1 Alphaproteobacteria bacterium | reverse complement strand
CCGTCTCGGACCGCCATCATGCGCTAGCGTAATCAACAATATGACAAGTAGGCCTGCTGCCGCCGCACGTTGGCAGCAACCGCGCCTACGAGTCTCAGCCGCTGCTCGTCGCGACGAGAACCCAGTTTGGATCGGAGGATCGGGTATCGCGCGCAAACGTCCAGTAATCGGTTTTCTCTGTCGGGTGCTCGGGGTCGCCGTCAACGATGCTCCCGTCCATCGCGCGCGTCACGTTGATTTGATGGGAGGTCAGCTTCACCGTTACATGTGCGTTGCGGCCCAGCAGCTCGGCCTCTACGATATCAGCGTTGTCCAGCCGCAGAATCCTCGTCTCCAGCGTTTCCTTAGCGGCGGCACGATCGTCAATTGCCGAAACGAACTGCTGGAACACCTCGTCACTCAACAATGGCCGCAACGCGACCTTTTCACCACTCGCAAACGCGGTGACGATCATGTCGAATGCAGTCCGGGCGCCCTCGAGGAAATGCGCGGGATCAAAGCTCGGATCAGCCCGGTGGATCTCGGTTAATCCTCCCGCCACCGCATTCGCAGGCGGGACAGGCACTGTGCCCGGAGGAGCAACGAGGCTGGGTGAAACCAGATCCGATCCTTTTTCCGCAGCGGGCCGCGCGCGCCGCACAAACAATTCTCGGCGCCGCTCATTTCCGGTGCGCCGTCCGAGAACGCTGCGCAAACGCAGGACTAGAAAAGCCGCAACCATCGCGAACAGAATGATATCGAAATATTGCTGAAACTCGCCCATTCCTCCGCGCTCTACGCCTGACAAGCAACCGGGCTTGCTGCCCCGGTAGAATATCGACTACATGGGGCGCAGGTGCCGCCACGGCAAGCGCGCCACGTCGACGATGCTGCGGGCGCAGGGAACTTAGTTTTCGCCGGCGCAGCACGGAAATCAAAAGGCCTCATGTTATTCTGATCGACCGCTGAAGGCCGCCTACTCTGGCACATATTCCGTATAACCTTTGCCGTCCCGGTCCTCGATCATCCGGCAGAAACGTTGATGAGCTTTCCCAATCCGTGTTAGCCAACCGGCTCCGGCGCTGAGGAGGCAGTCATGGCGGAAGAGGCGAGAGGCAACGGCCGAAGCGACATGACGCCGGCAACGCCCGAAGCACCTCAGCAGCTCATCCTGAATGCCCAATACATCAAGGATTTGTCGTTCGAAAATCCACGGGCACCGCAGAGCCTGATACAGCAAACAGCGCAGCCTTCCGTAGACATCAACGTCGACGTCAAAGCGCAAAATCTCGGACCCGATGTCTTCGAGGTCGTGCTCACGATAAATGCCACAGCGCGTAGCCAGGAAGAACCCGTGTTCTTGGTTGAGCTTGCTTACGGGACTGTCGTAACCGTCAAAAACACCCCCCAGGAGATGCTCTCGCCGCTCATCCTGGTAGAAACGCCGCGGATAGTGTTTCCGTTTGCCCGTGCGATCATCGCCAATGCGACCCGGGATGGCGGCTTTCCACCTTTAATGATCAACCCCATCGATTTTGCCGAGCTCTTGCGCCGCCAGCAGGCCAACGCCCAAGTCGCCGCTCCGCCCGGCAATCCCGTGTTATGAGAAATTATCCGTTCACCAACCAGATCGGATCGGTAAGCATTCGCAGCATAGCTTGGTGAGCGGTCATCTCCTCCGCCGAGGGTGAATGCGAACGCGACGGCCGAACAATCCTTTCGGTCAGCGTGACATCACTGGCTGGCATCGTAAAGTCGAGGCCGGGCTGACGACCGCCGAGCAATTCCAGATAGACCGCAGCCAACAGTCCGCAATCGATTTCGGCACCGTGCTCGATACGGTCCGACAGATCGATATCGAAGCGCCGGCACAAGGCGTCGAGACTGGCTGGCGCTCCGGGAAAGCGCACCCGCGCCAACCCGAGCGTGTCGATAAACTCGGAAATGATCGGGCCTCGTTGCAATCGCGCCAGTTCAGCATTGAGAAAAGAAAGGTCGAACTCAGCATTGTGGATAACCAGCCGGTCCGAGCCGATAAATGACAACAACTCGTCGACGATCGCAGCAAACGGCGCTTGGTTCGCAAGAAACTCTGCGGTGATGCCATGGACCGCCAGAGCCTCTTCGGATATTTCGCGTTCAGGATTGACATAGCGATGAAAATTCCGGCCAGTCGGGACGTGGTGTACAAGCTCTATGCAGGCGATCTCGACGATCCGATGGCCTTCGCCCGGATCGAGGCCGGTTGTCTCCGTGTCAACCACGATTTCGCGCACCTAGCTCTCCTCCTTTGCCGGAGAACAGTGACGATCGACCTCAGGCTGCGCAAGGTCATGTGGCGGCCCGCACCGGTCGGTACGACGAAATCGGCCTGCCGCCGCTTCCTATCGTCAGAAATTTGTTTTTGCAGGATCGCCCGTAGGCGAATCTCGGTCATTCCCGGCCGCCGCAGCACGCGCTGCCGCTGCACGAGGGAAGGGGCCGAAACAACGACTACATAATCGCACCGACGCTCTGCGGCGGTCTCAAACAAGAGCGGAATATCGAGCACAACGAGCCGCTCCCGCCTAGCCCGCGAGCGGGCGAGGAAGCGTCGTTCTTCGACAAGCACCATCGGATGAAGAATCGTTTCCAGACAGGTCAGCGCCGTGGGGTCGGCGAACACCCGTTGCCCCAGCCGTGCCCGGTCAATTCCGCCGGCTTCCGCTTCTACACCAGGAAACGCAGCGGAAACGGGCGAAACGGCGGCGCCTTTCGGTGCGAGTAGGCGGTGGACGACGAGATCGGCATCGAACACCGGCAACCCAAGGCGTCGCAGCATCGCCGCGGCGGTGCTCTTGCCCATACCGATTGAGCCGGTAAGGCCTAAAACGATCAATTCAGCGGCGCCAATGTCGCGGCAATCGTCGCGCGCAGCTCCGGCGTCACCTGCACCGCCGCGCCGAACCAGGCTTCAAACCCGGGACGGGCCTGGTGCAACAGCATGCCGAGACCATCGACGACGGGGTTTCCACGCCGGCGAGCGGCGATCAACAGGTCCGTTTCAAGCGGCACATACACGATGTCAATGACAGGGGCGATTGGCGGCAACAGAAGATCGACAACGAGGCGCGGTTCACCGGCCATGCCTAGCGACGTCGTGTTGACGAGCAGGCCAGCGTCTCGCTGGACCTCAGCCACCTCGCTCCACGAATGGACGGTGATCGACGTCGCCGGCGTCTCAAGATCGCGCGCGACACTCTCGGCGCGAGAAAGCGTGCGGTTGACGATGCGGATTTCGGAGACACCGGCATCACTCAGCGCGGCTGCGACAGCCCGTGCCGAGCCGCCAGCACCCAGCACGACGGCTGGACCGAACCCGGGATGCCAATCGGGCACGGTTTCGCGCAGGTGCTCGCAAAACCCGAACACATCGGTGTTGCGCGCTTCGAGCGTACCGTCTGGCATCACAACGATTGTGTTCGCCGCACCGATGCGGCGCGCCACCGGATCGACCCGATCGACGGCCGAAAGCGCGGTCTGCTTGTGCGGGATCGTCAAATTGCAGCCGCGGAACCCGAGAACCGGCAGGGCTCTCAGTGCATGACCGATGTTTTCCGGGCGCACCGCAAGCGGCACGTAGGCACCATCGACCTCAGTCTCATCCAGCCAGAACCCGTGCAATAACGGCGATCGGGAATGGGCGACCGGCCATCCCATGATTCCCGCAAGCCGGGTCGCCCCCGTTATCCTCATCGGTTATGCCTCATTGCACCTCGAATACGCTCTGGCCGCTCTTTGGCAGCACGACCTCTCTCTGCGGAGCCAGGCGGCCCGCGGACCGGCGCAGCCTCAGTCATTCATCCCGTGACGGCGAGCCAGCAATTTCATGATGGCGGCTGCCGTCTCCTCGATTGATCGACGCGTCACATCGATCACTGGCCAATGCATTTGAGCGAAGATACGCCGTGCCTCCCGTACCTCGCCTCGCACCGCCTCGAGGTCAGTATATTCGGTCGCGCCGTCGTGATGCAGCAGCTCAAGCCGATTCCGCCGCAACTGGATCAGCCGTTCGGGATCGTTGGTAAGCCCCACAACCAGCGGGTGCTCTGCCTCGATCAGCTCCGGGGGTAACGGCACACCCGGTACATAGGGTACGTTCGCTGCCTTGATGCCACGGTTGGCGAGATAAAGGCAAGTGGGCGTCTTTGAAGTGCGGGACACGCCTACAAGGCAAACATCCGCGTCGTTGAGACCCCAGCTGGATTGGCCGTCATCGTGGTTGAGAGCAAAGGTCATCGCATCGATGCGCGCAAAGTACTCGCTGTCGAGCAGATGCTGTTTACCCGGGACGCCTCGGCTCTTGCGATGAAGGTATGACGCCAGCGCGCCGATGATCGGATCCAGAACCGGGATTGCCTGCACCTGAAGTCGGCGACAGCCCTCTTGCAGAAGCTGCCGGAGGGTGTCGTTCACCATGGTGAACAGAACGACGCCGGGATTGGCTTCGACACCGGCGATCACCCGGTCGATCTGGTTGCGCGTTCGCACCATGGTCCAGACATGCTCGACGGCCTGCGCATCGTCGAATTGCACGAGACAGGCGCGGGCTACCCAATGCACGGTCTCTCCGGTGGAGTCGGAGACGAGATGAAGATGAAAGCGCATCACCGGACTCCCGCACGAATCATCCCCATCGGAGTGTCGATCGTTCGAAGCTGACCGGGGAAAACCCACGCCGCCACCTGCCCATCATCCGCTCCTCCCCGCTTTGCATAAGCAAGCTCATCCGTTGCACCACCACAGGATAGATTTTTCCCACGAAGCGTAAACCGGGCACAACGCAGAAGAGAGGCTCAGCTGTCCTCGATGTTCATTCCATCCACAGCCCCGAATTCTCGGCCAGGAGCGTGACAAATCGTATGGTTGTGCACAGCGCTTTACGTTTTGAGGTTTGAGTACCTACATCGCGGTTAAATTCCAGGATAAGATTCAATCCCCGGTATTCACACTGATCATCAATTCACCACTATCTTACTAGTACCTAAGATATGTTGATAAGCTGAGCATCGATGGGGACAGGGCCGACCAAACCTTTGTTGCGTGCGCTTGCTGGGGAAACGCTCTTACTCCCGCCGTGGTGGTTGATGCGGCAAGCCGGACGCTACTTGCCGGAGTATCGGCAACTGCGCGCTACGGCCAAGAGCTTCATCGAACTATGTTTGAACCCGGCGCTCGCCGCTGAGTTAACGCTGCACCCAATCCGCAGATACGGCATGGATGGCGCCATTCTGTTTTCGGACATTCTGATGCTGCCCTATGCGCTCGGGCAGAATTTGACGTTCCACGAGAGAGATGGGCCGGTTCTGGAGCGCATCGAAAGTTCGGCCGGAGTGGCGAGGCTCGACCCCGGCCGTATCGCTTCCACTCTTGACCCGGTTTTCGAATCGGTAGCGCGGGTCCGGGCTGCGCTGGATGCTCGAACGGCGTTAATCGGCTTTGCGGGCGCACCCTGGACCGTTGCAACCTATATGGTCGAAGGCAGGGGAAGCCGCGATTTCCGCTTGACCAAAATTTGGGCGTACCGGGATTTGCAAGGGTTTAATGGGCTGATTGAACTGCTGGTGGAGAGCACGATCGAGTACTTGGCCCGTCAGATCGAGGCCGGCGCCGAGGTCGTTCAGCTATTCGACAGTTGGGCCGGAGCGCTTCCTGAGCAGGCGTTCGTA
>JAFASL010000157.1 GCA_019244535.1 Alphaproteobacteria bacterium | reverse complement strand
CTATCATCTCTATGTGGTGAGGGTGAAGCGACGCGATTATGTCTTGAATACCCTCAATGCTCAGGGCATCGGGGCTGGCATTCACTACCCATTCGCATTGCACGAGCTTGAGGCCTACGCTGGTCTCGAATACCGCAGGGGTGAGTTCCCGATAGCCGAGGACTGGGCTCGCCGGTGCTTGAGCCTGCCGCTCTACCCGGAACTTGCATCAAATGCCGCCTATAGATGCGTTGACGCGCTCAAGAGTGCCATTGCTGCTGCGGGTGGCTGATTATGCATCGCGCGGCCCTCGTCGGCACTGGGTATTGGGGTCCAAACCTGGCCAATTCCATCGAGAGAACCGGAAAGGGAGTGCTGCAATATCTGTGCGACACAAACCCGCAGAATCTGTACGCTCTCGCTCGGCGATATCCCCACGCCAAGCCAACCACCGATATCGACGAAGTGATCGACGACCCAGCTGTCGACGCTGTCTTCATTTCGACCCCGACCGCTACGCATTACACGTTGGGGAAGCGGGTGCTCGAGGCGGGCAAGCACGTGCTGATCGAGAAGCCGTTGACGACGAATTCTCGCGAGGCACCGGAGCTCGTTCGGCTGGCCGAGAAGCAAGGCTGCGTGCTGATGGTGGGCCACGTATTCGAGTATAATCCCGCCATTCGCGTCGTAGACGATCTGATAAAATCGGGTGAGCTGGGCGAAATCTATTACATGAGTTTCGAGCGCACCAATCTCGGTCCGGTGCGGACCGATGTCAGCGCCTTGTGGGATTTGGCGGCGCACGACGCGGCGATCATGTGCGCCTTTATGTCGGCTGCGCCGATCTCCGTAACGGCAAAGGGCCAGTGCTATCTCAATTCCGGAATTGATGATGTGGTGTTTGCGACCTTTAACTTTGAGCATGGCGTTGCCGCGCATTTGCACGCGAGCTGGCTCAATCCGAACAAGGTCCGGCAAGTGACAGTGGTCGGAAGCAGAAAGATGGCGGTGTGCGATGATCTCGACTTGCGCCAGCCGGTCCGGTTGTACGACAAGCATATCGGAATGCCGGCACTTTCGGAGATCACCGGAACGTTCCTGCAGCACAAGACATTGGTCGTAGACAGCGGCGCCACGATCCCGGTGGTTCAAACAAAGGAGCCGCTGCTGAGCGAGGTGGACGACTTCTTTGACTGCATCACTTACGGCAAGAAACCGCGGGCCGACGGCGTCAGTGGATGGCGGGTCGTAACTCTGATCGAAGCCGCGTCGGAAAGCATTGCGCGCAACAGCATCGTCGTCCCCGTGAAGGCGCCGGGTTCCGGCCTATGACCGCGGCGGACATCTTTGTCCACCCCAATGCGATTTGCGAGAGCGAACAGGTCGGAGCAGGCACGCGGATTTGGGCCTTTGCGCATGTGATGACCGGCGCCGTGATCGGCCGCGACTGTAACATCGGCGACCACGCATTTATCGAAGGCGGTTCGCGGATCGGCGACCGGGTCACGGTAAAAAACCAGGCGATGGTATGGCGGGGGGTCGAGATCGACGATGACGTCTTTATCGGTCCCGGTGTCGCCTTCACCAACGACTTGCACCCGCGAAGCGCGCGGATGCCCAATGCCGCCGTCGCTTCCCGATACGCCGACCAGGCCTGCTGGATGGCGGGAACCCGGGTAGAAATCGGCGCGAGCCTCGGAGCACGGTGCACGGTCCTGCCCGGGCTGACAATAGGGGCATACGCGATGATCGCCGCCGGCGCCGTCGTCACTCGAGACGTGCCAAGGTATGCGCTCTTCGCAGGAGTTCCGGCCAAGCGCCAAGGGTGGGTCTGCCGATGCGGTGCTCGCCTGCTCAACACCGGCGCGGCCGTGTGGCATTGTGGACGATGCAACGCGACCTTTAGCGAGCGCTTGGCTGGGAAATGTATAAGTCTCGAAAAATCCTGCTGATCGCTCCCGCCTTCAACGAGGAGAGCAAGATCGGCGAGGTCGTCCGCCGCGCGCCGCGGGATATCGTCGATACGGTTCTCGTCGTGGACGATGGGTCGACCGACGCCACACCCGCTGCCGCACAACAACATGGGGCCGAAGTCATCTCCCTCGGCCGCGTCTACGGCGTAGGGTATGCAATCCGCCGCGGTTTCGAGGAGGCCCGCCAACGCGGGTTCGACATTGCGGTCGTAATAGCGGGCAACAACAAAGACGCACCGGAGGAGATTGCGCGTCTTCTCGATCCCATTTGCGATGAAAATTATGACTTTGTTATCGGCTCGCGCTTTCTCGAGGGTGGCGGTTACGGGGGCGACATGCCGCTCTACCGCAAGCTCGCGACTCGGCTTCATCCGCTGCTCGTAAGCCTGTTCTGCGGCAAGCGGGTGACCGAAAGCTCGAACGGGTATCGCGCGATGAGGGTCGCTCTATTGACCGACCCGCGAATAGATTTGGACCAGGCTTGGCTCGATGGTTATGAGCTCGAAGTGTATCTGCTGATGAAGCTCATCAAACTCGGCTATCGAACCACGGAAGCCCCGGTCAGCAAGATCTATCCGCCGAGAGCGGTCGGCAACACAAAGATGCGCCCGCTGGTCGATTGGTGGAACATGCTGCTCCCGATCTTCGTGATCGGGTTGGGCATCGAAGGGATCTACGCCGGCAGCCGCAAAAAGGCGGCCGGAATAAGTGCGCAACACTAGGGGGCCCAGCCCATACCTATCGACGCGGTCGGACCAGCGTCATAAGTTGCCCGTTCGGCTGCTGCCCTTGGCGACGGAGGAGAGGATATGCCCGAACGCGCGTTGGTTCGCTTCGAGAATGTGGACAGCATCGGCGTCATCACCGTCGACAACCCCCCGGTCAACGCGCTCTCCCCCGGCGTGCCCGAGGGCATCGTCGAGAATGTCGAGCGCGGCAACGCCGACCCGGCGATTAAGGCAATGGTGCTGATCGGTGCCGGCCGCAGCTTTATCGCCGGCGCCGACATCCGCCAGTTCGGCACGAACCGCCCGCCGCCTGTCGAGGGCCGCCGCACGCATCAGATCCTCGATGCGAGCGCCAAACCGGTTGTCGCGGCGATCCACGGCTACGCACTCGGCGGCGGGCTCGAGATCGCGCTCGCATCGCATTACCGCATCGCCGTGCCGAGCGCCAAGGTCGGGCTGCCGGAGGTATTAATCGGCATTCTGCCGGGCAGCGGCGGGACGCAGCGATTGCCTCGGCTAATCGGGCCCAAGGCGGCAATGGACATGATCACCTCGGGCCGCCACGTTCCGGCCGAGGAGGCGCATCGCCTCGGCATCATCGATGAGCTGGCCCCGGAGGGTGGTCTGCGCGAGGCGGCGATTGTGATGGCCCGCCGTGTCGCCGAAATCCGGCCGTTGCCGCGCATCCGCGACCGCTACGAGAAGCTTGCCG
>JAFASL010000102.1 GCA_019244535.1 Alphaproteobacteria bacterium | reverse complement strand
TAGACGTGCGCGCTCCGGCATCGGATATTTCTTCAGAATTTCGGACCTGGATGGAAGCCATGCCGAAGCGGATCAACCGGGCGATCGAGCTGTTGGAGCAGGATCAGGCGATCTATTACACCGGCGGCCATAGCGGCCACGTGCTGACCTATCCGCAAGGCTGCGAAGACGCGCATGTCTGGGCCGATTACATCAATGTCGGGATGGAGCACGGGGCGTTCGACATGGCCGGTCTCGCGGAATACATGCGGGGCCTCGTCGAGGGCGGTCCGACGCGCTCGGGTCACCGTACGCCGGCGGTCGTCGTCGAGGCGCCGGTCAACGGCACCGATGCCGCCAATGTCCGGTTCAATGCGTGGCAGTTCCGCCAGATCCTCGGCCGCGGCGTCCATGGGGTGCTGCTGTGCCAGGCGGAGTCGGCGGCGGCGGTCCGCGCTTTTGTCGAGAGCTGCCGCTATCCGCATCAGTCGGCCGGCGTCGACCCGTCGCTGCCCTCGCCGGTTGGGAGGCTGCGCGGCGCGGCCGCAGAGGCGAGCGGCGGCCGCCTCGGCATCGGCTCACGGGGCCGCGGCTCGGAGGCGACCGCGGCCCTGGTGTGGGGGATCTCGGCGGAAGACTATCTGCGCCGCTGCGATCCGTGGCCTCTCAACCCCGAGGGCGAATTGCTGCTCGGCGTCAAGCTCGAAAGCCCGGAGGGCATCGCGAATTGCGAGGAGATCCTGGCCGTGCCTGGTCTGGGGTTCGCCGAGTTGGGGCCTGGTGATCTGGGATTGGCACTCGGCTATCTGACGGTCCCGCGCGATCCCTATCCGCCCGAGATGAAAGAAGCCCGTGAGCGTGTTTTCGCGGCCTGCCGGAAAAACCGCGTGCCGTTTCTCGAAACCTGCTCGCCCGAGAACATCACCGCCAAGCTCGACGAAGGCGTGCGTGTTATCGCAGGGCATCGTGAGGAAACCGCAAAGATCGGTCGCGCCCACCAGAAACGAACGATGCTGGTATAGGACCGCGGACTACAGTCGGACAGCGCCTCCTCACGCGTAATAATCGGATGCGGCGGTCTCGTCGAACGGGGTGCGCTGTGCGGTTAGCGCATTGAAGACCGGGGTCAGTACGGCCGCCACGATGACATTGAGGATCACGGTGTAGAGTGCGGTATAGCCGGGGAAGGTGAAGCCGGCGATTTGCAGAGGAAAAGTCGGCGTCAGGTTGACTGCTGCGGCCATCGCCGTGCCGACAATGATCCCCACCGCCCACCCGACGAGCAATGCCCAGTCGTTGAACCAGCGGGTATAGGCGCCGAGGATTACCGAGGGCAGCGTCTGGATGATCCAAATGCCGCCGAGGAGCTGCAGGTAGATCGCAAATTGCGTCGGCACAAAGACGATGAACACGAGAGCGCCGAATTTGACGATCAGCGAAACCCATTTGGCCATCTGCGCTTCCTGCTTGTCGGTCGGGTTCGGGTTGATGAATTCTCGGTGAATGTTGCGGGTGTAGAGGTTCGCCGAGGCGATCGACATGATCGCGGCCGGCACCAGCGCACCGATCCCGATCGCAGCAAAGGCAATGCCAACAAACCAGGACGGAAAGCTGTGCAGGAAGAGCGCCGGCACCGCGAAATTGTTGCCGAACTGCTTAAAGCCGGCAGCGAATTCGGGAAGCCCGGCGACACCCGCGGCGAGCGCGAAGAAACCGACCAGCGCGAGCAGGCCGAGCATAAAAGAATAACCGGGCAAGAGCGCGGCGTTCCGGCGGACGGCACGACCACTGCTGGCGCTGAGAATTCCCGTCATCGAATGCGGATAAAGGAACAGCGCGAGCGCCGAGCCCAGCGCCAATGTCGCATAGGCGCTGTAGGCGCCGGTGGTATTGGGGCCGGGGGTTGCCAGCAGCAGCTTTTGCGCCGGCACCGCCGCGAAGATCTTGCCGAAGCCGCCGAGCTGTATGGGGATGGCGATCACCGCCGCGAAGGCGGTCAGGTAAATCAAGAGGTCTTTTACGATGGCGATCGAGGCGGGTGCCCGAAGACCGCTCGAATAGGTGAAAGCGGCCAGAATCACAAATGCGATGACCAACGGCAGATCGGCCGCAAGCCCGGTGCCAGAGACACCGAGAGCGCCGATGACGACCTGCA
Organism: Alphaproteobacteria bacterium; assembly: GCA_019244535.1. Lineage (GTDB taxonomy): Bacteria > Pseudomonadota > Alphaproteobacteria > ATCC43930 > CGMCC-115725 > AP-15. The sequence goes on along the minus strand of JAFASL010000102.1, from coordinate 2,438 downwards.
GACCGACGAGCTGCAAGGCGATGTAAGGCATCGTCGCGACGATCCCGGTTACCGTCACCGCCAATGCGAGCCAGCGATTGCCAAAACGGCCGCGCACAAAATCACCGGCCGTGATGTAGTGGTGCTTGTGGCAGACGTACCAGATTCGCGGGAACACGAGGAAGAAGATCGGGTAGGCGACAATCGTGTAAGGCACCGCGAAGAACGCGACTGCACCGGCGCCAAAGGCCAGAGCCGGAACGGCGATAAAGGTGTAGGCGGTATAAAGATCGCCGCCGATCAGAAACCATGTGACGAAAGTGCCGAAGCGACGTCCGCCGAGCCCCCACTCATGCAGCAAGTCGAGATCGCCTCTACGCCAATTGGCCGCCGCGAAGCCCAGCCAGGTGATAAAGGCAAACAAAAGAACAAATATGGTCAGGGCGGTCCAATTGACGTCCTGCACGATTTCTTCCCTCCCGGTGGGCTTCCAGTTGAGCGCTTTGTCGGTGCGTTATTGTTCGGTCACAAAGTAAACGATCGCGGTAAGCACAGCGCCGATGATCACCCAAAGCAGCTGATACCAGTAGAAGAACGGCATGCCAACCCAATGGGGTTCTGTCCTATTGAAGAATGGCGGCCAAAGCACGGCGACGAATTGGATGAGAAGCAGAAGGTACCACCAGCTCCACCCACCTCGCTTCTTACCAGCCTCCAACATGTATCCTCCCCGTGCTATGATTTTGTAGATTTTCCAGCCTCTTATCTAGCGAGCCCTCAAGCAAGAAGCTATCGCAAGCATTGTCCCCAGCCGAGCCGGATGCGGCCGATCGCCATTGCAACGGCGGCCTGAGTCGGCTCGACCACCGGTATTTGCGCCGCGTCTTCGAGCTCGGCCCGGTAGCGCGCCATGCCGGCGCAGCCCATGACCAGCACGTGGGCGCCGTGCTGGTCGCGCAATCGGCAGCCGACATCGATCATGCGGCCCAGGGTAGAGCTGGCGTCGCCGAGTTCGGTGACGCCGAGCCCGATCGGCAGATCGCCGGCGAGGCGTTGCCCGACGCCCATGGCCGCGATGTAGCGCAGATGACGCGGCACCGAGCCGGCCAGGATCGAGATCACGCCAAAGCGGTGGCCGAGGGTCAGCGCGGTCAGGATCCCGCATTCGGCGATGCCGAGCACGGGTCTGGCGGTTGCCTCGCGCGCCGAAAACAATCCGGGATCGCTGAAACAGGCGATCACAAAAGCGGCTGTCTCCGGCGCGGCATCGCGAATCGCGCGGCAGAGCGGTGCGATGACCGCGTCCGCATCGCTCTGGCTCTCGACGCCGGGCGGCCCTTCGCGCAGCGTCATGCAGTCGATCCGGGGTCCGCCAGGGATTCGAAACGGCGTCATCGCGTCGTCGATCGCCTGCGTCACCCCATCGGTCGAATTCGGGTTGATGACAAGAACGCGGTCCAGCATTGGTTATCCCTCCGGCGCGCTGTGACGGAGAGATTAGCGCGCCGCGTTCGCTGCAGCGACGCACAAAATTTGGTCATCCCCGTTCGGTTGATCTACAACGCAAGTGGGCGGAGCGGCTGCATGGGTGGCCGGGATAGGGAGGCAAATGATCACTATGACGCGCCTTGTTCGAAGAATTGTTGCCTTCGCGTGTCTTGCGTTCGGAATGTTCGCTGCGAGCGCTGCGACGGCACAGAAATCGGGCGGAATTCTCAAAGTTTACCACCGCGACAGCCCCGCGAGCATGTCGATCCTCGAGGAGGGCACGAATTCCACCGAAATCCCGATGATGGGGGCATTCAACAACCTCGTCATGTACGACCAGCACGTCGCGCAGAACAGCCTCGCGACGATCGTGCCGGACCTTGCCACCGACTGGTCGACGAGCGAGGACGGCAAGCAATTGACGTTTCATTTACGTGAGGGCGTCAAATGGCACGACGGCAAGCCCTTCACCGCCAATGACGTCAAATGCACCTGGGAATTGCTGACCGGCAAGTCGAGCGAGAAGCTCCGGCTTAACCCGCGCAAATCCTGGTACAACAACATCGAAGAAATCACCACCAACGGCGACCTCGAGGCCACTTTTATCCTCAAACGGCCGCAGCCGGCGTTGATCGCGCTGCTCGCTTCGGGCTATGCGCCAGTCTACCCGTGCCACGTCAGCCCGCGTGACATGCGCAGCCACCCGATCGGCACCGGCCCATTCAAGTTTGTCGAGTTCAAGCCGAATGAAAGGATAACCGTCGCGCGCAACCCCGATTACTGGAAGAAGGGCCGGCCATACCTCGACGGCATCGAATACACGATCATTCCAAACCGCTCGACGGCGATTCTCTCCTTTATTGCCGGCAGGTTCGACATGACCTTTCCGTTCGAGGTCTCGATACCGCTGTTGAAGGACTACCGCGCCCACGGACATCTACACTCTTTCCCTCCCCGGCGCTCTTCCGATT
>JAFASL010000427.1 GCA_019244535.1 Alphaproteobacteria bacterium | reverse complement strand
ATGCTGATCGACGTAGACACGGGTAGCCCCGAAACGGGCTCGCCGGAGCAGAGCGGCTTGGCGGCCAACCTCGCCGCCGCCCGGACCATCGCGCGCCAGCTCCGGCTGCGCAATTTGGGCGGGGGCATCATCGTCGATTTTGTCGGGCTGGACAGCCGCGCGGCGCGCGACAGGGTGCGTGCCGCGTTCGCCGAGGCGGTGGCACCCGATCCGTCAGGCGTGCAACTGCTTGGTTGGACGCGGCTCGGACATTTCGAGCTGGTGAGGCCGCGGCGCGGCCGCCCACTCGCCGAGGCGCTGCTCGAACCGCGCCCGGGCGGCGCGCTGGTGAAGACAGCGGTCACTGTTGCGCACGAGACCTTGCGCGCGTTGCGCCGGGCGGCGCGAGCGCAGCCCGGCAGGAAGTGGCGCCTCACTGTCGCCCCCGAGGTTCGCGCTGCCCTGACCGGCCCGCTGGCCGACGCCGTGCGGCAAGCCGAGGAGCGATTCGCCCGCAGCATCGTGATTGATGCCGATCCCGGCTGTAATCGCGAGCGGTTCCAACTCTCGCCGCGCTAACTATATCGGCACGGCAATGGCTTCTGTCGCATCTGCCGAGAGGTCCGTACCGCGCCCGTGCCCGATCTGCGGCAAGCCTGCGACGCCGCAGCACCGGCCATTCTGCTCGGCACGCTGCGCGCAGATCGACCTCGGCCGATGGCTGAAGGGCAATTACCGCATCCCGACCGAGGAGAGGCCGGACGAAGCAGAGGGTGGGGAACCCGATTGACCGGATGGCAGAGGCCCGCAACGATGCGTCAATGAGCCCGCCTCCTCGATCCAAGCATTACAAGGTCATCTACGCCGATCCGCCCTGGACCTTTGCGACCTTTTCGCGCAAGGGAAAGGGCCGCAGCCCGGAAGCCTATTACGACTGCATGTCCATCGCCGACATCAAGGCATTGCCGGTCGGCGAATGGGCCGCGGACGATTGCGTACTGCTGCTGTGGGCGACCGACCCCTTGCTGGAAAAGGCGTTCCAAATAATCAATGCCTGGGGTTTCACATACAAGACCGTCGGGTTTTATTGGGTGAAATTACGGAGGCCAGAATTATTTTTCAATAACCGAAGCTTTTTTACTGGCCTGGGCTTCTGGACACGAGCCAATCCTGAACCATGTTTACTTGCGACGCGCGGCAAGCCCCATCGCCGAAGAGCTGATGTCGCAAAGCTGATCGTGTCAGCGCGGCGTGAGCATAGCCGCAAGCCTGACGAAGCTTACGATCGCATCGAGGCCCTGTGCGACGGGCCGTATCTAGAGATGTTCGCTCGTTACCCGCGTCCCGGCTGGGACCGTTGGGGTCGCGAGGCCGGCCTGTTTGGAACTGGGCCGCGGCGCTGGCGCGCGAACGGCTACCCCGACGCACCCCAAGCTGCAGACTAGCCGCGCCTTCATCAAGCCTTAAGCGCCGCCTCGCACAGTGCACGGGGCGACACCTTGGGATTGGAGACGCGTTTGATCAACTGGGCGCTGCGATGGACATTGCTGTGCTGTGGGATAGTTTTGCTCGGCGTCGGTCTGCTAGATCGCGCTGCGGAGCTTTTGCCGGCCGGCGCACCGGCGTCACGACCCGAGGCACAGCTCGGTTCGCCTGCCGCGCAGCCTTTCGCTGCGCCAGTCAACACGATCGTCTACACGGCAAACCAGCAGGGCCACATTTTGCTAGACGCCGCAGTCAACGGTTTTCCCGTCCGCATGCTCATCGATACGGGTGCCAGCCTGGTAACGCTTACCCCGGCTGATGCGCGCGCCGCCGGGATCAATCTAGCCGGGCTCGTGTTCAGCGCACATGTCAACACCGCTAACGGCTCGGTGCGGATGGCCCCGGTGACCTTGCGCGAGGTCCGTATCGGCCAGCTGTCGATCTACGACGTGCCGGGAGCTGTGCTCGAAAACCTAAACGTCTCATTGCTCGGCATGAGCTTTCTCGGCCGACTGCAGGGTTACGAGATGCGGGACGGCAAGCTCACGATCAGCTGGTAAACCCGGCTTTTAGTGGCCGCTCTGCGCCTTTAGCGCGGCGAGCCGATCGCTGAGGCTCTGCGGTCCAGTCGGCTTTCCGGAAGCCGCGGCGAGGGCGGCGGCGATATTGGGATCGTCATGCTCCGGCTGTGTCGGGCGCAGTAATTTCGCCTTCGCCGCTGCGGCGTCCGCGGAGGCGAGGTCGCGGGCGGCGGCATCATGCATCGCCTTCAGCGCGACCGTCATGCTGCTCGTCGCGCTGGTGAGACCGGCTGCACGCCGTGCCGCCTCCGCCTGCTGCTCGGCCACCTGGCGCTGCTGCCCGGCGCGCGCCATGTCCCGACGGGCGCGTTCCAGCTCGGACCGGCCCTGTCGCAACTTGCCGCCTGCCTCAGCGTAGGTCTTCTCGAGCATCTCGAGGAAGTCCTTGGCGTCGACGGCGTCCTTCTTCTCGCGCTCGATCTCGGGCGTCATCTGCTCCAGCATGGTTACCAAAGTCTCCAGACTATGCTCGAGCGAGGCCTTGCGCGTCGCGTCAGGTTCGGCAGCGATCTGCCGCTGCAATTGCTCCGCCGCGGCCATGCGCTGTTGCGAGAGGGCCTGGATGGCATCGGCCTCTCTCTGCTCCCTGTCGTAGCTCTGCCGCGCGGTCGCGACCTGGCGACCGAGATCGTCGAGGTGCTGCTCCATCGTGCGCAGCTCGGCCTCGCTGGCCGATTGCGGATCCCACCGTACGAGCGCCTCTACACCGGCTTGCACCGCCTTGTCGGCTTTGACACCGACCATATTGCTGATGAAAGCGAGCATGAGCCTCCTCCTCTTTTGTTGCGATCAAGCCGGCACCATTGCCGCTGCGTTCAGTAGACCGATGGAAAGCTGGGCGGCCACCAAGGGGATTGCCGCGGCAACCTGGCCCTCCTCGACCATCGCGCGCATCCCGCGAAGCAAATGCGATACGACCGCGACGGTCAATAGCTGAAGCAGAACCGCCACTACACCCCATACCAGGATGTCGAGAAACGACCCGGTGGTCGCCAACAATGCGGCAAGCGGGATCGCCAAGGCGACGAGAGCGCCGCCGAGCACCGTCGCCGCCGCGGGATTGCCGTTGCGGACCAGCTCGCGCTCATGGAATGGGGTCACCGCCATGTAGATGAGGATGCCGACAACCAGCAAGGCGAGCACCAAAAGGAACTGCAACAGAAGCATCGGCAAGCCGCTGCCGAGCGCGTCGATGATGGCGGGGCCGGAACCGTCGGATGCGGTGTTCATGTTGTGGCTCCGTTTAGGCGGCCAATGGCACGCTGGGCAATGTCAGTCCGGCGGGATTGATGTCGATGCCGGCGTCGATCTCGACCCATGCCTGTCCCGTCGCCTCGATAGCGCTGACCAAGACGTACTCGGTCTGAGGCGCCGGCGCCCTACCGCCGGTCGGGCCGCCGTAGAGCATCATCTGCAATTGGCGCTGCTCGACATGGTCGACGAATTGTAGCGTCTCGTCCATCTTCCGCGGCGGAATTCGGCTGTTGCCTGGCGCCCAGACGCGTCCGTACATCTTGCCATCCTTGGTTTGAAAGGACGGCCAGCCAATCATGCCTTCGGCTGGGTCGAGCCACAGCCCCCATTCCTGGCGGTCCGCCGGGGTGACCTCGTCGAGCCGCGAGAAATACCGGCATTCGTCCGGCTGGCCATCAGCCCCGAGGTGAAGCTGAAAGAACGCCTTGCCGCCCGGCAGGTAGAGCCGGTGCAGCAGCGCGGCGCCGTCGCGCAGCAGACCCACCACTTCGACGCTGATCATACCGCTGCCTTCAGGCGGCTGCACCTTGGTCAATCCCGCAGCCAGCAGAAATGGCGACGGATCGACGGGCATCGTCATGCCGACACGAAACCGCGTCGTGGCGCTGCCGGTGAGACCGGGAGCGGGTGCGGCTGTCGCGGGTTGGGCCATGCGCCGCCGCCAAAACCACAGCAGCACCAAAATGACAATCCCAATAAAAAGAACCAGCCATATGAAACCCGACCCACCATCCGGCTCAGGCGATGCCCGGGCGGGGGACGGCGCAGCCGGGTTGCGCGGCTGGCCCTCCATTTGCGCAAGCTGGGTATCGAGCTCGTTGAGCTTGGCCGCGACAGCTGGATTGTGACCGGCTTCACGATCAGCCTCCCGACGCCATTGTAGATAGCCGGGATCGTTTTGGTAATTGTGGAAATACTGCGCAGAGCTGGGCGACGACAAAGAATTCAACGCCGCCCACAATGCCACCGCCGTCAACGGTCCCGAACCCGGCAATGCCGGCCGTCGTACCGCGCCGTACACAGGCTGCTGCCCTCCCCATATCGATGGCCGGCGCGGCGCTTCTTCCGCCCAGTTGTAGCCGCCGTCATAAGCGGGCGTGCGGCGGGTGTATGTCTCTACGGGTCGCTGCGCCGCCTGGTAGTCGCGAAGCGCCTGCGACGATAGACTGCGGGAAACGGCCCGGTCGCCGAATGACCCGGTAGCATAGCCGCCCCCCGAATACGGCCGCCGACTGTACCCGCCGCTGCTGCTGACCGGCATCCGGCGGCTCAGTGCCGAATACCCAAAGCTTGAACCGGCGCCGGGGCGGCTGTATCCGCCGCTGCTGTACTGGCCCCAGGAGAGGCCGGGCATATCCAAGACGAGGAGACAACACGCGCACCAGAACAGAGCCTTTCGCCAGCGCCTGGTTCGCTGAAACCTCGTACGCTTTCGGAATATCATGTGCAGCGGCTCTCGACATCGCGCCTCGGCGCCGACGTGGTTCTTATCGCACGGCAAGATGAGCCGCGCTACCGCTTGCTTGGCTACAGAGTTATGGGATGTAAGCCAATTCAGTCGTCTCGCGTTGCGGAAATCTCAGCAACAGCGCCGAGGCATTGGACCGGGAGCGACGCCGGCAGAGCGCCGCGGTTAAGGGGCAGGAGCATACTGAGCCGGCAAAGCGGGCCTTGCCTGCCAAGCAAGCGCAATGGCGCTGGCTGGCAGGCAAGACTGCCGGGATATTGGGGCGGTACCACCGATGCTCCCGGAACCGGTGAGTGCCCACAACTTACCCCGCCAAGTGGATAGACCAGAAGACGTCGTAATTAGAATTGCTGCCGCAGCCATGCGGGGAGTCTGTCCCGGGATGGTGGTCCTTTTCGGCAACCGACCGGCCCTGACTGTTTCCGGAACGAAGCTGGACGCCGCTGTAGGTGTGTACGGCGGCAGCAACTGCGCCGTCGCAATTGGCAAAGATCAGCTTACCCGCGGATGAAACAACCCAACCCGCTAGCGCGCCAAGGGCCGTGCCGATGACGGGAACGACCGCCGTACCGATTGACGCGCCGAGCGCTGCTCCAATAGCTCCGCCGGCTGCTTTCGCGGCCGCCTGCGCCCCCTTTTCGGCCGTGGTCGGATCGCTGTGACCGCTGTTCACAATGGCATAGCTGAATACCACTGTCTTGTTGTCGGCAACTGCTACATCCTTGAACGTTGATTGCGGTCCGGTAGGTGCCGTTGTTGAGGTCCCCGAGCTTCTGGCTTGCTTTCAAAGTCGGCTTTCCGGCAATCGCAACGCTCGCTGAGATGTAGTCGGTGTCCTTTTGGAGGGACCGGGTGTTGTGGACGACAAACGAGTCGACCGCGAAGCTGTATTTTTGAGCGTCCATCTCTATTCTCCCGTCTGATTGCTCAATCAGCGCCTTGTCGAACCGATTATCGAGCTCGTGTCGGTGCCGATCGATGACGGGACAATGCCAGAATACTGACAGGAAGACTTTGAGCTGAGCTTGATTTGTCCTTGAGGCGGATTTGTCTTTCCTTAAGCCCGCTCGAACCGGGGCAAGGAGAGAGCGGATACTTTTCAATGCGGCGATTAGGGTGCTCGAGATCGAGCGGCGCGAAATATTGTTGTGCGGAGCCGCGCCGATAGCGCTTTGCGTCGATATCGCACCTGCCGCGATCGAAGTGCCGGTCGCACCGTCCCTCGATGCGGGCTCGACTAGGCGTCTTCGCCCATCCCGGGATGGGCGAAGACGCCTAGTCGAGCCCGCATCGAGGGACGGTGCGACCGGCACTTCGATCGCGGCAGGTGCGATATCGACGCAAAGCGCTATCGGCGCGGCTCCGCACAACAATATTTCGCGCCGCTCGATCTCGAGCACCCTAATCGCCGCATTGAAAAGTATCCGCTCTCTCCTTGCCCCGGTTCGAGCGGGCTTAAGGAAAGACAAATCCGCCTCAAGGACAAATCAAGCTCAGCTCAAAGTCTTCCTGTCAGTATTCTGGCATTGTCCCGTCATCGATCGGCACCGACACGAGCTCGATAATCGGTTCGACAAGGCGCTGATTGAGCAATCAGACGGGAGAATAGAGATGGACGCTCAAAAATACAGCTTCGCGGTCGACTCGTTTGTCGTCCACAACACCCGGTCCCTCCAAAAGGACACCGACTACATCTCAGCGAGCGTTGCGATTGCCGGAAAGCCGACTTTGAAAGCAAGCCAGAAGCTCGGGGACCTCAACAACGGCACCTACCGGACCGCAATCAACGTTCAAGGATGTAGCAGTTGCCGACAACAAGACAGTGGTATTCAGCTATGCCATTGTGAACAGCGGTCACAGCGATCCGACCACGGCCGAAAAGGGGGCGCAGGCGGCCGCGAAAGCAGCCGGCGGAGCTATTGGAGCAGCGCTCGGCGCGTCAATCGGTACGGCGGTCGTTCCCGTCATCGGCACGGCCCTTGGCGCGCTAGCGGGTTGGGTTGTTTCATCCGCGGGTAAGCTGATCTTTGCCAATTGCGACGGCGCAGTTGCTGCCGCCGTACACACCTACAGCGGCGTCCAGCTTCGTTCCGGAAACAGTCAGGGCCGGTCGGTTGCCGAAAAGGACCACCATCCCGGGACAGACTCCCCGCATGGCTGCGGCAGCAATTCTAATTACGACGTCTTCTGGTCTATCCACTTGGCGGGGTAAGTTGTGGGCACTCACCGGTTCCGGGAGCATCGGTGGTACCGCCCCAATATCCCGGCAGTCTTGCCTGCCAGCCAGCGCCATTGCGCTTGCTTGGCAGGCAAGGCCCGCTTTGCCGGCTCAGTATGCTCCTGCCCCTTAACCGCGGCGCTCTGCCGGCGTCGCTCCCGGTCCAATGCCTCGGCGCTGTTGCTGAGATTTCCGCAACGCGAGACGACTGAATTGGCTTACATCCCATAACTCTGTAGCCAAGCAAGCGGTAGCGCGGCTCATCTTGCCGTGCGATAAGAACCACGTCGGCGCCGAGGCGCGATGTCGAGAGCCGCTGCACATGATATTCCGAAAGCGTACGAGGTTTCAGCGAACCAGGCGCTGGCGAAAGGCTCTGTTCTGGTGCGCGTGTTGTCTCCTCGTCTTGGATATGCCCGGCCTCTCCTGGGGCCAGTACAGCAGCGGCGGATACAGCCGCCCCGGCGCCGGTTCAAGCTTTGGGTATTCGGCACTGAGCCGCCGGATGCCGGTCAGCAGCAGCGGCGGGTACAGTCGGCGGCCGTATTCGGGGGGCGGCTATGCTACCGGGTCATTCGGCGACCGGGCCGTTTCCCGCAGTCTATCGTCGCAGGCGCTTCGCGACTACCAGGCGGCGCAGCGACCCGTAGAGACATACACCCGCCGCACGCCCGCTTATGACGGCGGCTACAACTGGGCGGAAGAAGCGCCGCGCCGGCCATCGATATGGGGAGGGCAGCAGCCTGTGTACGGCGCGGTACGACGGCCGGCATTGCCGGGTTCGGGACCGTTGACGGCGGTGGCATTGTGGGCGGCGTTGAATTCTTTGTCGTCGCCCAGCTCTGCGCAGTATTTCCACAATTACCAAAACGATCCCGGCTATCTACAATGGCGTCGGGAGGCTGATCGTGAAGCCGGTCACAATCCAGCTGTCGCGGCCAAGCTCAACGAGCTCGATACCCAGCTTGCGCAAATGGAGGGCCAGCCGCGCAACCCGGCTGCGCCGTCCCCCGCCCGGGCATCGCCTGAGCCGGATGGTGGGTCGGGTTTCATATGGCTGGTTCTTTTTATTGGGATTGTCATTTTGGTGCTGCTGTGGTTTTGGCGGCGGCGCATGGCCCAACCCGCGACAGCCGCACCCGCTCCCGGTCTCACCGGCAGCGCCACGACGCGGTTTCGTGTCGGCATGACGATGCCCGTCGATCCGTCGCCATTTCTGCTGGCTGCGGGATTGACCAAGGTGCAGCCGCCTGAAGGCAGCGGTATGATCAGCGTCGAAGTGGTGGGTCTGCTGCGCGACGGCGCCGCGCTGCTGCACCGGCTCTACCTGCCGGGCGGCAAGGCGTTCTTTCAGCTTCACCTCGGGGCTGATGGCCAGCCGGACGAATGCCGGTATTTCTCGCGGCTCGACGAGGTCACCCCGGCGGACCGCCAGGAATGGGGGCTGTGGCTCGACCCAGCCGAAGGCATGATTGGCTGGCCGTCCTTTCAAACCAAGGATGGCAAGATGTACGGACGCGTCTGGGCGCCAGGCAACAGCCGAATTCCGCCGCGGAAGATGGACGAGACGCTACAATTCGTCGACCATGTCGAGCAGCGCCAATTGCAGATGATGCTCTACGGCGGCCCGACCGGCGGTAGGGCGCCGGCGCCTCAGACCGAGTACGTCTTGGTCAGCGCTATCGAGGCGACGGGACAGGCATGGGTCGAGATCGACGCCGGCATCGACATCAATCCCGCCGGACTGACATTGCCCAGCGTGCCATTGGCCGCCTAAACGGAGCCACAACATGAACACCGCATCCGACGGTTCCGGCCCCGCCATCATCGACGCGCTCGGCAGCGGCTTGCCGATGCTTCTGTTGCAGTTCCTTTTGGTGCTCGCCTTGCTGGTTGTCGGCATCCTCATCTACATGGCGGTGACCCCATTCCATGAGCGCGAGCTGGTCCGCAACGGCAATCCCGCGGCGGCGACGGTGCTCGGCGGCGCTCTCGTCGCCTTGGCGATCCCGCTTGCCGCATTGTTGGCGACCACCGGGTCGTTTCTCGACATCCTGGTATGGGGTGTAGTGGCGGTTCTGCTTCAGCTATTGACCGTCGCGGTCGTATCGCATTTGCTTCGCGGGATGCGCGCGATGGTCGAGGAGGGCCAGGTTGCCGCGGCAATCCCCTTGGTGGCCGCCCAGCTTTCCATCGGTCTACTGAACGCAGCGGCAATGGTGCCGGCTTGATCGCAACAAAAGAGGAGGAGGCTCATGCTCGCTTTCATCAGCAATATGGTCGGTGTCAAAGCCGACAAGGCGGTGCAAGCCGGTGTAGAGGCGCTCGTACGGTGGGATCCGCAATCGGCCAGCGAGGCCGAGCTGCGCACGATGGAGCAGCACCTCGACGATCTCGGTCGCCAGGTCGCGACCGCGCGGCAGAGCTACGACAGGGAGCAGAGAGAGGCCGATGCCATCCAGGCCCTCTCGCAACAGCGCATGGCCGCGGCGGAGCAATTGCAGCGGCAGATCGCTGCCGAACCTGACGCGACGCGCAAGGCCTCGCTCGAGCATAGTCTGGAGACTTTGGTAACCATGCTGGAGCAGATGACGCCCGAGATCGAGCGCGAGAAGAAGGACGCCGTCGACGCCAAGGACTTCCTCGAGATGCTCGAGAAGACCTACGCTGAGGCAGGCGGCAAGTTGCGACAGGGCCGGTCCGAGCTGGAACGCGCCCGTCGGGACATGGCGCGCGCCGGGCAGCAGCGCCAGGTGGCCGAGCAGCAGGCGGAGGCGGCACGGCGTGCAGCCGGTCTCACCAGCGCGACGAGCAGCATGACGGTCGCGCTGAAGGCGATGCATGATGCCGCCGCCCGCGACCTCGCCTCCGCGGACGCCGCAGCGGCGAAGGCGAAATTACTGCGCCCGACACAGCCGGAGCATGACGATCCCAATATCGCCGCCGCCCTCGCCGCGGCTTCCGGAAAGCCGACTGGACCGCAGAGCCTCAGCGATCGGCTCGCCGCGCTAAAGGCGCAGAGCGGCCACTAAAAGCCGGGTTTACCAGCTGATCGTGAGCTTGCCGTCCCGCATCTCGTAACCCTGCAGTCGGCCGAGAAAGCTCATGCCGAGCAATGAGACGTTTAGGTTTTCGAGCACAGCTCCCGGCACGTCGTAGATCGACAGCTGGCCGATACGGACCTCGCGCAAGGTCACCGGGGCCATCCGCACCGAGCCGTTAGCGGTGTTGACATGTGCGCTGAACACGAGCCCGGCTAGATTGATCCCGGCGGCGCGCGCATCAGCCGGGGTAAGCGTTACCAGGCTGGCACCCGTATCGATGAGCATGCGGACGGGAAAACCGTTGACTGCGGCGTCTAGCAAAATGTGGCCCTGCTGGTTTGCCGTGTAGACGATCGTGTTGACTGGCGCAGCGAAAGGCTGCGCGGCAGGCGAACCGAGCTGTGCCTCGGGTCGTGACGCCGGTGCGCCGGCCGGCAAAAGCTCCGCAGCGCGATCTAGCAGACCGACGCCGAGCAAAACTATCCCACAGCACAGCAATGTCCATCGCAGCGCCCAGTTGATCAAACGCGTCTCCAATCCCAAGGTGTCGCCCCGTGCACTGTGCGAGGCGGCGCTTAAGGCTTGATGAAGGCGCGGCTAGTCTGCAGCTTGGGGTGCGTCGGGGTAGCCGTTCGCGCGCCAGCGCCGCGGCCCAGTTCCAAACAGGCCGGCCTCGCGACCCCAACGGTCCCAGCCGGGACGCGGGTAACGAGCGAACATCTCTAGATACGGCCCGTCGCACAGGGCCTCGATGCGATCGTAAGCTTCGTCAGGCTTGCGGCTATGCTCACGCCGCGCTGACACGATCAGCTTTGCGACATCAGCTCTTCGGCGATGGGGCTTGCCGCGCGTCGCAAGTAAACATGGTTCAGGATTGGCTCGTGTCCAGAAGCCCAGGCCAGTAAAAAAGCTTCGGTTATTGAAAAATAATTCTGGCCTCCGTAATTTCACCCAATAAAACCCGACGGTCTTGTATGTGAAACCCCAGGCATTGATTATTTGGAACGCCTTTTCCAGCAAGGGGTCGGTCGCCCACAGCAGCAGTACGCAATCGTCCGCGGCCCATTCGCCGACCGGCAATGCCTTGATGTCGGCGATGGACATGCAGTCGTAATAGGCTTCCGGGCTGCGGCCCTTTCCCTTGCGCGAAAAGGTCGCAAAGGTCCAGGGCGGATCGGCGTAGATGACCTTGTAATGCTTGGATCGAGGAGGCGGGCTCATTGACGCATCGTTGCGGGCCTCTGCCATCCGGTCAATCGGGTTCCCCACCCTCTGCTTCGTCCGGCCTCTCCTCGGTCGGGATGCGGTAATTGCCCTTCAGCCATCGGCCGAGGTCGATCTGCGCGCAGCGTGCCGAGCAGAATGGCCGGTGCTGCGGCGTCGCAGGCTTGCCGCAGATCGGGCACGGGCGCGGTACGGACCTCTCGGCAGATGCGACAGAAGCCATTGCCGTGCCGATATAGTTAGCGCGGCGAGAGTTGGAACCGCTCGCGATTACAGCCGGGATCGGCATCAATCACGATGCTGCGGGCGAATCGCTCCTCGGCTTGCCGCACGGCGTCGGCCAGCGGGCCGGTCAGGGCAGCGCGAACCTCGGGGGCGACAGTGAGGCGCCACTTCCTGCCGGGCTGCGCTCGCGCCGCCCGGCGCAACGCGCGCAAGGTCTCGTGCGCAACAGTGACCGCTGTCTTCACCAGCGCGCCGCCCGGGCGCGGTTCGAGCAGCGCCTCGGCGAGTGGGCGGCCGCGCCGCGGCCTCACCAGCTCGAAATGTCCGAGCCGCGTCCAACCAAGCAGTTGCACGCCTGACGGATCGGGTGCCACCGCCTCGGCGAACGCGGCACGCACCCTGTCGCGCGCCGCGCGGCTGTCCAGCCCGACAAAATCGACGATGATGCCCCCGCCCAAATTGCGCAGCCGGAGCTGGCGCGCGATGGTCCGGGCGGCGGCGAGGTTGGCCGCCAAGCCGCTCTGCTCCGGCGAGCCCGTTTCGGGGCTACCCGTGTCTACGTCGATCAGCAT
>JAFASL010000839.1 GCA_019244535.1 Alphaproteobacteria bacterium | reverse complement strand
TGAATACCTACGACCGCTCTCGCAATGTTGCCCATCCTGACTTCTGGCCGTTCTACGAGGAGTGCGCCCGCCAGGGTGTCGCGGTAGCGTTTCACGCTTCCGGCAGCGACACGATGGACCCGTTGTGCCACTTCGAAAATTTTCTGCAGATCCACACCTTGTCGCACGCGCCGGAACAGCTGATTGCCTGCACCGCAGTCATCTACAGCGGGCTATTGGAAAAGTATCAGGATCTGCGCGTCGCTTTTCTGGAGGCGGGGATCGGCTGGGTCCCCTTCTGGATGGAGCACATGGACGAGGAATACGAATTCCGCCAGTTCGACGCCCCGCTGCTGAAGGCGAAGCCCTCGGAATACATGACTTGCGGGCGGGTGTTCGTGTCCTGCGAACCGGAAGAGAAGACGCTGCGCTATGTGCCGGACTTCTTTCCGGCCGACAATATCCTGTTCGCTTCGGACTACCCGCATTGGGACGGCCAGTTTCCCGACGCGGTTTCGACCCTTGCGGACCGCAGCGACATCGCCGAGGGCCTCAAACGCAAGATCTTCTTCCACAACCCGCAGCGCTTTTACGGAATGACGGTCGACCCCGCCGGCTTCGGAGCGGTCCGTTAAGGAGGAGCATTACGATGCCGAAAATTTCAGCGGAGCGGCTGGGTGAGATCGGGCGGGCCTTGTTTGTGGCGGCGGGCACCCCGCTGGAAGAGGCCGAGATCGTCATGCGCCATGTGATCAACGCGAACCTCGCCGGTCACGACTCGCATGGGGTCATTCAGATCCCAACCTATGTCGAGCGCATCAAGGTCGGCCACATCGTGCCGGGAGCACCGTGGAAGATTGTCCAGGAATCGTCGACCACCACGGTCGTCGACGGCCATTGGGGCTTTGGCTACGTCGTCAATGAACGGGCGATGCGGCTGACGATCGAAAAGGCCGAGAAATCGAACGTTGCGGCGGCGACGGTCTTTCGCCAAGGCCACATCGGCCGCCTTGCAAGCTATACATTGATGGCGGCACAAGCCGGCATGATCGGGCTCATTACCGCTGACTCGGGGCGCTCGCCAAAAGCGGTGGCGCCGTTTGGCGGGCGCGAGGCGCGGCTCGGCACGAACCCGATCTCGATCGCGATGCCGTCGGATCTGGAGGGGCCGCTTTACCTCGACATGGCGACCTCGGCGGCAGCGGCCGGCAAGATCGCGCTGGCGGTGGCCCGCAACCAGCCGGTGCCGGATGGCTGGATCATCGGCAATGACGGCAAGCCGACCAACGACCCGCGGCAGTTGCGCCAGGGCGGCGCGCTCCTGCCCGTCGGCGGCAGCGAGGGCTACAAAGGCTATGGCCTCTCGGTAATGGTCGAAATTTTGTGCGGCCTGCTGACCGGCCTTGGCTTCGGTGTCGAGCCGACGGGCCGCCACAATGACGGGTGCTTCATGGCCGTCTTCAAGGTCGACGCGTTCCGACCGCTCAGCCAGTTCAAGAAGGACATCGGCGAGTTCGCCCAATATCTGAAGGCGACCAAGCCGGCTGAAGGCGGCAGCGGCGTCTACTATCCTGGGGAAATCGAGCACCTGCGGGAGCAAGACCGCTGCGCAAACGGGATCGAAGTAGAAGATGCCACCTGGTACAAGCTGCGCAGCCTAGCCGAAGCCTACGGCCTTGCCGACCAGCTCGGCTTCACCGAGGTGGAGTAAGTCTCAGCGGCCTCGGTTAAGTCTAAAAGGAGTGGCGGCCTGGGAGTCCATGGGGTAGATTGCGCTGCCGTAGGCTTTGCAGAAAACTTTAGGGGGTGTAGAGTATGCGAGGGGTGGCGTTTGTCATTGTGTTTTGTCTTGTTGCTTGCGCCGCGGGGGCTGCAGGCGCGTCCTCCGGATTGCGCAAGTGGCAAACAGCGACTGGAACGCCGCCTTCGAAACACGAGTTTGCCGCGGTCGTCGCCGCCGGCGAAGACCGGATGAAGAATGCCGACAGGATGGGCCAGATCGAGGGCTGCCTGGCCGATTACGGCCTCAGGCGCGTACAGTAAACGACCCCGGCAACTCGATTATTCCGGCAGCTCGGAAAGTCCATAACCGAGTTTCCTGCTGTTTTTGAACGGGCGGCCGACGCCGCCGCGCGCGATCTCGGTAATCTTCGGGACCGGTAATTCTATCGGATACGGCCGGTCGACATCGGGTCGAGCCGGGCCAGCCGTTTTATTGTTCACGTAATTCAGACCCACAAAATCGCGAAAGCCCAGCTGCCACACCTTCAGCCGCCGTTCTCGCATCTCGGTGTCCTCGGCCCACACCGAATAGAACCAGCGGCGCATCAGCTTGTGAAAGAACGGCTGCAGCCACCGCAGAATTCGCGGCACATTCATGTGGCTCTCGACAGTCACCCGGCAGCCCTGGCTTCCCACATCTTCGAAATGGAAATCCTGCTCCAGCAACAATCCGAACGGCCCAAAATGGAAAGATCTCATCCACTTATCGGATTTGAGATAGCAGAATTGCGTTGCCCACATTTTGATCGGCATGAAGGGAAGAGTGGCGCTCCGTTGCGATAAACACCAATTGCTCTCCTCAGCAAGGATCCGAATTTGGTGATAATGCTCAAAATGTGTGCCAACCACATGCTCGTGGTCAAAATAATTCCAAATGATTAGGCCTCTAGGAAATGAAACCTCTTCCGAGAACTTGGAGTACAGACCAGGCATTTTTTCTCAGGCTTCGACCAGCCGGGCGAAGATGATTTCGTCCTTGATCATCAATTTATATTCGCGCAGCTTGAACTTGGTTACAGACAGGCATTGGCCGGTATCTGCATCGAACTGCAGATTATGCCACAGGCAGGTAAATTTCCCCTCTGTCATTTGGTGATAGCCCACCGGTCCACCAAAATGAGGACAAACATTGCTGAATGCGCGGATCACACCGTTTCTGCGGAATACAAGAATATCGTGATTGCTGACCCAGCGCGAGAATTGACCGGCAGGTTCCAATTCGGAAATGTAGCCAATCTTAACAAAGCAATTCAAAGCCTCGGCTTCGTCCATGAAAATGGTCTCAGCCACGGTATATCCTATATAGGCACGGTGTAACGAGGCTTGCGCAACACAACTCGCATCACATCAAAAAGATTAACTGAAATCCCTACCTTGCTCAGCGATGTAAAAACCGCCCGGGGGAACTCGACGCCTATGCAGCGGCCAATCAGTTGAGCCACCAATGATATCGGAACATGTTTCCAGGGATGGCTTATTTGAAAAAGCTCAAGCCCTGCTGTCGCGGCCACGCCAGCGATACTGTCACGCGTGAAATACCATAGGTGCTGGGGGGGGGTCATATTCCGCCATCTTTTCCCGGTAATTCTCGCAAACGCCGAAGCGAAATCAGGCGTAGTCAATAGTACAACCCCGCCAGGCGCCAGGAATTCGCCGCACAACGCGAGCGTCGCCCTAGGGTGATCAAGATGCTCAATCACGTCGAGCATGACAACGACGTCGATCGGTCCGATCTGCTCCAGGATTTGGCGCGTGAGGCCACCGGTTCGCACATCGAGACCTCGTGCCCTGGCGAATGCAGCCGCTTCGTCCGCGAGCTCGACACCATGGACCCGGTAATAAGCGTTCGCCTCAAGCAGAAAAAACCCGTATGCGGCACCGATTTCGAGAAGAGTGCCCGACGGAACAATCTGGCGAAGCCGATTTGTTAGGGCGCGAAACTCGGATCGCAATACATTCTCGCTGTTTATGTAATCGGGGTATCCCCTTTCCGTGTTGCCGTTGAAGAAATCTGCAGTGTAATACCTCGTAGGATCAAAATTGCCTCTTGTGGCGCTGCCCAGACCGCATTCGACGCACCGAAAAACCCGGCTGCCGTTTTTTTCCCACAGCAAATTGTGTTCCGTTGGCCGGTCGCAGGCAATGCAGCTCCGCCCGCGAGCCAATGCTGGGATGTCCTGGGTGACTATGACTGCCGCGGGCTCCACGACAGCACCTCCGGTCAAGAAGCGGCCAAAGCGGCCGGCTCCGCCGCAGGATGCCGCCGCGTCTGACGGCCGCAGACGCAGAACAGGACGTAAAGAACCCAGATCTTCTTGCCGTGGTCGATCCGGCCCGATTTGTGCTCGTCGAGCAGCGCTTCGATCGCCGAGCGGTTGAACCATTCCGCGACCGGGTTGTCCGCCGACATCAGCATGTCCCGGCACCGGGTCCAGAACAGGGTTCGGATCAGGCTCCCGATCGGCACGGCAAAGCCGTGCTTTTTACGGTAGGCAATCCGTTCGGGCAGGTAGCGGCACGCAAGCCGTTTCAAAATGTATTTCTTTTCCCGGCCGCGCAGCTTCAACCGGGTCGGCAGAGTGCACGCATATTCTGCCACTGCGCGCGCGAGGAAGGGAGCTCGCACTTCGAGGCTGTTGAACATCGAGGCGCGGTCGGTCTTGGTCAGGATGTCCTCGGGCAGATAGGTCGTCAGAAACTGATAGGCCAAGCGCTCGACCGGACTGACATTGCCGGCCTCCGCCGCACGGCTGTCAGTTTCGGCGAACGCGCTGTCGAGAGCCATCTGATCCGGCATTGCCGACCGGCGCCACAGCT
>JAFASL010000811.1 GCA_019244535.1 Alphaproteobacteria bacterium | reverse complement strand
CCGAGGCGCCGGCCGGCACGCCATCGGTGATGCACAGAACCGGCGAGCCATCCTCATAGGCCTGCGCCATCCCGGCGTAGGCGTACTGCATGCCGGCGGCATTGACGCCCCCTTGGAAGGTGCACACCCCGATCCGTCGGCCCGCGGTGATGCGCGAGAACGCGTCGGCGACGGCGACGGCGTAGCGGTCGTCGCGCATCATCAGCATCGGCACCCCCTCCCGGCCGAGCGCGTTGTTTACCCGGCAGACCGGGAAGGTCGAAACCCAATCCACACCCTCCTCTTTGAGAATGCGGGCAATGCCGGTCGCTACATCGATCGTCATGGATGTGCTCTCCTTTGCATCGAGCCGAGTGCCGTTCCCAACTGCCGCAGCGGTGTGATCCGCCCCGCAATCGTGGCAATCCGGAGGATGACGGGCACCTGTCGCCGTGGCAAGCCGGTCGGGCATGAGATCATCCCGGACACACGCAAGCGCCTCTGCGCCCGCATTAATGAGATCAGCTCATAACGCCATGCGGCCGATAGCGGCTAGTTCCGCCAGGACCAGCGTCCAAAATGCAAGCTTCAAGAGCAGTAAGCGGGAGAGCGAAAGGAGACAATTACCATGCAAAGGCGTCAGCTCGGCAGCAGCAGGCTCGAAGTCTCGGCCCTCTCCCTCGGATGCATGGGTTATGGCGAGGCGCGGCTATTGCGCGACCGCTCGGAGATGATCGCCCTCATTCGCAACGCGGTCGAGCGCGGCATCGATTTTTTCGACACCGCGGAATCCTACGGTCCGCTCACCAATGAGGAGATGGTCGGCGAGGCCCTCGCCCCGCTACGCAATCAAGTTAAGATTGCTACCAAATTCGGCTGGGACATCGATCCCATCACAGGCGTGCATCACGGCGGCGTCAACAGCAAGCCGGACCACATCAGGGCCGCGGTCGACGGCAGCCTGCGGCGGCTCAAGACCAATTACATCGATCTGCTCTACCAGCACGCGTCGATCCGGACGTGCCGATTGAGGAGGTCGCTGGCACGGTCAAGGAGCTGATCGCCCAAGGGAAGGTCCGCTATTTTGGTTTATCGGAGGCCGGTTCCGGTTCCATCCGGCGCGCCCACGCGGTGCAGCCGGTCGCGGCGCTGCAAAGCGAGTACTCACTGTGGACCCGCGAACCGGAGCACGAGATTATCTCCACCTTGGAGGAGCTCGGGCTCGGCAAAGGCTTCCTCACAGGCACAATCGACGCGAACACAACCTTTGATCGCTCCGACTTCCGCAACAATATTCCGCGCTTCACATCGGAAGCGCGCAAGGCAAACCAAGTCCTGGTCGATCATCTTCGCGCCATCAGCGAGCGGCATGGGGCAACGCCGGCGCAGCTCGCGCTCGCTTGGCTTCTGGCGCAGAAGCCGTGGATCGTGCCTCTGTTCGGGACCCGCAAGCTTGACCGGCTCGATGAGAATCTGGGCGCGCTTTCGGTCGCGGTCACCGCCAGCGATCTCGATGAGATTGAGGAGGCCTCCTCATCGATCAAGGTCCAAGGCGCGCGGTACCCGGAGGAGATGCTTCGGCGTTCAGGGCTCTGAGTGGCCGACATGGGCAGCAGGCACGGAATGCTCGCCATCCGCTGAAGAGCCAGGGCTAAGTTTCCGCGCCCCGTGATGGCGAGAAGATCTAGCCGCGATAACGCAGCGCGTTGACGAGGAGAGCGAAGGCGGGCGTCGGCTGGCGGCGGCTCGGGTAGTAAAGGTGGTAGCCTGAATAGGGCAAGCACCAATCCTCAAGCACCCGCCTGAGGCGGCCCCGAGCCAGGTAAGGTTTCGCCATGCCTTCCGGCACGTATGCCAAGCCCAATCCAGCCAAGGACGCGGTTAGCATCTGGGCTGTTGTGTTGTAGGTCAGTTGGCCATCAACGCGCACCCTCAGTTCGCGATCGTCTTTCTCGAATTCCCAGGCGTAGAGCCCGCCGTGGGTCGGCAGACGCAAAGTGATGCAGTTGTGATCGATCAGGTCTTGCGGCTTTTCCGGCGGCGGTCGGGCCGAGAAGTAGGAAGGCGAGCCGACGACCGCCATCCGCATGTCGGGACCAACCCGGACCGCGATCATGTCCTTTGCCACCTGTTCGCCGTTTCGCACACCGGCATCGAACCGCCCGGCAACGATATCGGTGAGCCCGTAATCGATGATGATTTCGATTTTGATGTCGGGATAAGCCGGTAGGAGTTTTGCGAGCTTCGGCAGCAGGATTTCGTCCGCCGCATATTCGGTCGCCGTCAGCCGGATTGTGCCAGCGGGCTTTTCCCGGAGTTCGCTCAGAGCGCCGAGTTCGACCTCGATCTCCTCAAATAGCGGCCCGATCGAGTGAAGCAAACGTTCGCCCGCCTCGGTCGGGGCGACGCTGCGGGTGGTGCGTGTCAACAGTCGAACGCCGAGCCGCTCTTCAAGACCGCGCATTGTGTGGCTAAGCGCGGATTGCGACACGCCCAGCTTCGCCGCGGCCTTGGTGAAACTGCGCTCCTGTCCGACAGCGAGGAAAGCCAGCAGGTCATTTAGATTTCCGGTCGGCATTGATGATTGCAGCTCATAAGTACATGCCGATCGTACCATCTAATTGGCGAGCACGGGAGCTTCCAAATTATCGGCGAGCGCAGCCGCTGGATCGCAGTTGCGCCCACGAAGGAAGTCCCGATGCCGGCCTCGACCACTTATTCTTCTGCCCCCGCCATTTCGCCCCGCCAAGATGGTGTTGCTGCCGCTGATCGCGACCGTACTGGTTCCTTTCCTCATCACCGGTCTTGCCATGCCGGCGCTGGCCCTGTCGGTCTCGTCGGCGGCGCCCAATTCGCGGCATCGCTCAGTTCGCGGGTCTGGGCAGTCCACTATGCTGACGAGCGCAGCCCGAAGCGCGCTGTGGTTGCAGGCTAATTGCGGCCTGGCCTGTCAGGCTCAAGGAGATTGAAGATGGCTCGTTTCGATGCCGAGACCCTGCGCCAGTTACGCGCGGCGAAGGAGGTGTCGATCCGAACGGAGAAGCACCCCGACAGCGCTGTGGTGATCTGGGTGGTGGTTGCGGAAGACGAGTTGTTTGTGCGCTCGTGGCGCGGCACTAGAGGCCGTTGGTACCGGGATCTCGCTACAGGCGGACTGGCAAGCCTCGACTTCAGCGGCCACCGGCTGCCCGTCCAGGCGATCCCGGCGAACGATGCCGCTGCAGTCGCTCGCGTCAGCGAGGAGTTCCTGCGGAAGTATCAATCGAGCTCGCACGCACAGGAGATGGTCCGGGCCGAAATCCTGCCGACAACGCTGCGGCTCGAGCCGCGCTAAGCGTTGGCGGCCCCGAACGAGATCTCGTGAGATGACAACAAGCCCTCTGCTCACCTTGAACAATGGCACCAAGATGCCCGCCCTCGGGTTCGGCACGTTGGATCGCACTTTCCCGGAACGGGTCACGGGTGCCGTTGAAGCCGCGATAGCCACGGGTTACCGGCTCATCGACACCGCCGCGTCCTATGGCGTTGAGCGGCAGGTCGGCGAAGGCATCAGGCGTGGCGGGATCGCGCGCTCCGAGCTTTTCGTAACCACCAAACTGTGGATCAGCGACTACGGATACGAACGCGCCCTTGCCGCATGCGATATAAGCCTGCGCAAGCTCGGCCTGGACTACCTCGATCTTTATCTTCTCCATTGGCCCGTACCCTCGGATTTCGAGGCGACAGTCGCCTCCTTTCAAGCCACAGAGAAACTGCTTGCCGACGGGCGCGTGCGCGCGATCGGCGTCGCGAATTTCAGCCCGAAGCACCTGCAGAACCTGTTTCAACGGACGCAGGTGCGGCCGGCGGTCAATCAGGTCGAATTGCACCCGTTCTTCATCCAGCGGGAGATGCGCGACGCCGATACGTCTCACGGCATCGTCACCCAATCATGGTCGCCGATTGGCGGCGTCTTCCTGAAGAAACCGACGACCCAGCGCGGCCCGCTGGACCACCCTTGCATTGCTGGAATCGCGGCCGCTTACGGCAAGACCCCGGCGCAGATCGTGCTCCGTTGGCACGTTCAGCATGGACTTTCGGTGATCCCAAAGTCGCTGCGACGAGACCGCATCGCGGAGAATTTCGACATCTTCGACTTCGAGCTCACCGCCGGTGATATGGCCGCCATCGATGCGCTCGATACCGGTATCCGCGCTGGTCCCGATCCCGATCGCGTGGATACCAAAATGTTCAGTTGGAAGATCGAAGACTAACCCGAATAGGGATAAGGTCGATGAATCCCTCCTTTGAAAACAAGGTCGCATTGGTAACTGGCGCGGCCTCGGGCATTGGGCTGGCGACCGCCCAAGCCTTCGCTGACGCGGGAGCCGCGGTGGTCCTCGCTGACATCGATAACGAGGCGGCACGCTCGGCAGCGGATGCATTGGTCACCGCCGGCCGTAAGGCAATGGCGGTTCACTGCGATGTCGCCGACGAGGTCGCGGTCGCGGCGATGGTCGATCAGACTGTTGCCGCGTTCGGTCGTTTAGATGCGGCCTTTAACAATGCCGGCGTGCAAGTTCCGGCTATAGAAACGGCGGATGCCGTGGGCGGAGATTTCGACCACGTTAACGCCATCAATTACCGGGGCGTCTGGAACTGCCTAAAACATGAGCTGCGCCAGATGCGCGCGCAGGGGAGCGGCGCGATCGTCAACTGCTCTTCGCAAAGCGGCTTTGTCGGCATCCCCGGTTTAGGTCTTTATACCGCGACCAAGCATGCGGTGATCGGGCTGACGAAGTGCGCCGCTCTTGAATATGCGCCGCTCGGTATCCGCATTAACGCTGTGTGCCCGGGACCCACAGACACGCCCATGCTCGGACGGGCGCGAGCCAATCGCGGCGCGGCCGCGGATGCCGTAGTCAGGCATATTCCGCTTGGCCGGCTTGGCCGGCCTGAGGAGATCGCCAGCGCTGTTTTATGGCTTTGCAGCCCAGCTGCCAGTTTCGTCATCGGTCACGCTCTCGTTGTGGACGGCGGCTATATCGTGCATTGAGCAAAATAGGCTGCAGCTCATCTGTTCAGCTTTACCGGAGGTCAATCTACCCATGGAGATTAAACAAAGCGGAACGCAAGCTTCCGCAAAAGGACCTGCCGAATATTTCACCGGCAATGTGCGCGTAGATCCACTGTTCGCCGCGGCCGAGCCGTCTCGCGTCTCGGCCGCCCTTGTCACCTTCGAACCTGGCGCCCGCACCGCCTGGCACACGCATCCGCTCTGTCAACGCTTGGTCGTTACGGCCGGCTGTGGCTGGGTGCGCTGCTGGGGCGGGCCAAAACGCGAGATCCGCGCCGGCGACGTGGTGGTGTGCCCGCCCGGCGAGAAACATTGGCACGGCGGCACCGCGACCACCGGCATGAGCCACATCGCCATTCAGGAAGCGCTCGACGGCAAGGTCGTTGAGTGGCTCGAAAAAGTCAGTGACGAGGAATATCTCGTCGCACCCTCAGCGGGCTAAAGCGACGCGGGTACGTCGCAAACGGAGACACCGCATTGCCCCATATCATCCTCAAAATGCACCCCGGCCGCTCGGAGCAGCAAAAAGCGCGGCTAGCCGACGCGATCACTAGACAGGTCGTGGCGATCGCAACGGGTCGGTGCTGATACCGCCTCCGTCGCGACCGAATAGGCGACGCCAAGGACTGCCTTGAGCAGGTCTATCGGCCAGATATCCTCGGCCATCCTGACCAATTGTACGGAAGCCCAGTTATGACCTGCTCCCCTAGCGGCATAGCTGGACAGCGGAAGTCTTTAGCATGTGGTCAAAAATTGAAGACGTTGCGGACGAACGAGTTCTCTATCTGACCACCGTCGGTCGTAAGAGTGGTCTGCCGCGCGAGATCGAAATTTGGTTCGTTACCTTCTCCGGGCGCTTTTACCTCTTTTCCGAAACAGGTGAGACCGCCAAGTGGGTCAAGAACATTAGGCACGAGCCCAAGGTCACCCTGCGCATCGCCGAATGCCGGCTTGAGGCGGTGGCGCGCGTGCTCGATCCCCGCACCGATCGCAACCTATGGGACCAGGTTGCTGCCATCGCCAAGCGCAAATATGGCTGGGGCGACGGGCTGCCGGTTCAAATCACACCGCTCTTCGGGCCGCAGATTATTCAACTATAAGTTGAGCGTATGGACGGCTAGGAGCGGTACGCTTTGAAAAGGACGAACGACTGAAGCGCTACGTGATCTGCCACGTCGCCCGCATTCCGTCCGGTGCCAGACTTGCGGTCGGAGACTTCCTGGCGCAGCGCCTGCAACGTCAAGCGCGCATCGCCGATCACCGCATGCGCGGTCGGGTACATCTTGTTGATGTGCAATTCGTCGACATTGCAATGGATGATGGTCTTCGTCGCCGCATCGGGAATGCCATGGCTGAAGCGGCCGGGGGACAGGCTCGAGCCGATGGCGAGGATCACGTCGCTCTTGTTCAGGTAGTGCGCCACCTGATCGCCGCGCACGCCGACAAACAGCGGATGGTCCTCCGGGAACGCCCCTTTGGCCTTGAGGGTCGTGATCACCGGCGCATT
>JAFASL010000804.1 GCA_019244535.1 Alphaproteobacteria bacterium | reverse complement strand
GAGCTCGCAATGAACTTTGTGCACACCACGCCGAATTACGACCAATACGATTGCCTGCCGCAATGGTCCCGGCAAACACTGAACGCCCATCGGCGGGACCGCCGCGAGCACGTTTACGGCTGGGATAAGCTCGCTGGCGCCGGAACTCACGATCCTTATTGGAACGCCGCAATGCGGGAGATGCTGCTTACCGGGTACATGCACAATTACATGCGCATGTATTGGGGGAAGAAGGTCCTGGAGTGGTCGCCTTCGCCCGAGGAAGGTTATGCGGCCCTGCTGCGCCTCAACAACATGTTCTTCCTCGATGGCCGCGACGCCAATTCCTACGCCAATGTCGGCTGGGTATTCGGGCTGCACGACCGTCCCTGGCCGGAACGGCCGATCTTCGGCAAAGTCCGCTCGATGACCGCGTCCGGTCTCCGCCGCAAAACCGACATCGACGACTACGTCCGCCAAATCTCCGCGCTCAGCTGAGATCGGCAATCTGACGCTCAACTGTTTTCGGCGAGCACCCTCCCCGCGAAATAGAGCGAGCCGCAGATCAGGACGCGCGCGGGACCATCGCGCAATGAAATATCGCGAATGGCGGTGAGAACCGAATCCGCCGCCTTTGCCGGCAGCCCGACGGATGTGGAGGCGCCGGCAATCGCCTCGGCAGGAAGCGCATTCTTTTCGCCCGGGATCGTTACTGCCCAGAGGGCACGGGCGTGCTTTGCCAAGGGCCTGATAAAGCCGGCGGCATCCTTGGTGTTCATCATGCCGACGACGAGGTAGAGCGGCCGGTCGTGCCAGCCGGCCGCGACATTGCCGAGGATCTCTCCGGCCAATGGATTGTGACCGCCGTCGAGCCAAAGTTCCCACTCCGGCGGAACCGCATCCACCAGCGGCCCGTGGCGCAGCAGCTGCAAGCGGGCCGGCCAGTCGATATGGCGCAAGCCGTCGGCAATGGCCTTAGCGGGTATATCAAAGCCCGAGAGCTGCTCGAGGCAGGCGATTGCGGTGCCGGCGTTGACGATCTGGTGTGCGCCGAGCAGCGAAGGCAGCGGCAGATCGAATTGCCAGCGCTTGCCTTCGTAACGCATTCCTCCACCCGAAGCCTTGCAGCGCCATTCATGACCTGCGCGGTAGAGCGGTGCTGAAACGGCCGCAGCACGCATTTCGATCACCGGTGCAGCTTCACCGGGCTGAGGGGCGACGACCGCAGTCACATGTGGTTTCAGAATTCCCGCCTTCTCGCCGGCGATCACAGCGATCGTGTCGCCAAGCAGCGCCTGGTGATCGAGCGAAACGGGGGTGATTGCAGTCACCGCCGGGTGGCGGATTACGTTGGTTGCGTCGAGCCGGCCGCCGAGCCCGACCTCGAGCAGCACAATGTCGGCCGGCGTGCGGGCAAAGGCGAGAAAAGCCGCCGCCGTCGTGATCTCGAAAAACGTGATCGGCGCATCCCGGTTGGCGCGCTCGCATTCTTCGAGAAGCCCAATCAGCGCCTCCTCGTCGATCAGCCGCCCGGCCAGCCGGATGCGCTCGTGAAAATGCACGAGATGCGGCGAGATGTAGGCGTGCACGCGATAGCCGGCGGCCTCGAGACAAGATCGCATCGTCGCCACCGTCGACCCCTTCCCCTTGGTGCCGGCGACGTGGACGACGGGCGGAAGATCGTCCTGCGGGTTGCTGAGCGCTGCGAGCAGCCGCTCGACGCGGCCGAGCGACAGGTCGATCAGCTTTGGATGCAGCCGGCCGAGGCGCTCGAGTACCCGGTCGCTGGTCGGCGCGGTCATCCCGCCCCGCTGAAATCCGGCGATGCTTCGATCTGCAGCGGCACGATTTCGGCCGGCGGCTGCGGGTTGCGCAATAGACCGAGAAGCCGCCCCAATGTGGCGTGCAACTCGGCGCGGGGTACGACCTGGTCGATCATGCCGTGCTCGAGCAGGTACTCGGCGCGCTGAAACCCGTCGGGCAATTTTTCGTGGATCGTCTCCTCGATGACCCGCGCCCCGGCAAAGCCGATAACCGCGCCGGGTTCGGCGAGGATGATGTCGCCGACCATCGCAAAAGACGCCGAGACGCCGCCGGTCGTCGGATCGGTCAATACGACGATGTAGGGAAGACCCGCCTCCTTGACCATCTCGGCGGCAATGATCGTCCGCGGCATCTGCACCAGTGACAGCATCCCCTCCTGCATGCGCGCGCCGCCCGACGCGGGAACAACGATCAGCGCCGCTTCCTGCAATACGGCAAGCTGGGCGGCGGCAAGAATTGCTTCGCCTGCCGCCACACCCATCGATCCGCCCATGAAGGAAAACTCGAAAGCGGCAACGACCGCCGGCACCCCGCCGATGCTGCCATGCGCAACAACCACTGCATCGCTGCGCGGGCCGAGCTCCGCCTGCGCTTCCTTCAGCCGGTCGGTGTAACGCTTGCGGTCGCGAAAGCGCAGCGGATCGACGGGCGTGCGCGGCAGCTCGATCCGAGTAAAGACGCCGTCGTCGAACAATAACTTCAGGCGGCGCTCGGCGCCGATCCGCAGATGATGACCGCAATTTCGGCAGACGTGCAGATTGGCTTCGAGCTCGCGGTAGAACAGCATCTGCTCGCAGCCCGGGCATTTGTGCCAGAGATTGTCCGGTACCGTCTTTCTCGCGACCACCGCCCGGATCTTGGGCAACACAAAATTCGTCAGCCAGCTCATCGCCGGCTTGTAGCCGGGCGCCGCTGTATTGTCGAGCTAGCCACCTGGCCTTCGATCGGTGAGAGCAAAGGCGAAGCTGCGGCCTCGCCCGCGATTGAGCGCCTGGTCGATCCACAGCATGCCGTAGGGTTCGAGAAGCCGCGCATTCCGCAACGGGCCGGCATCGACCGGCTCGAAGCCGAGCTTTGCGACCAGCGACATGACGACCGGCTTGTTCGCTTCATCGTCGCCGGCAACAAACATGACCGGGCGAACGGGAAAGTTCGAAGCCTTGTCCATGCTGTCGGCACCGATCTGGTTCAATGTCTTGAAGACCGATGCCTGCGGCGCCCACGCCGCGACCTGTTCGCCAGCCGATGTTCTATGACCGAGTACGAGCTCCAACCCACTCGGCCCCATGCCGAGCGGATTGGTGCAATCGACGATGATCTTGCCCGAGAGGTTGCCCAGGCCCTTTACTGCTGTCTCGGTTGCCGGCCACGGCGTCGCCAGGACGATGATCTCGGCGCCTTGCGCGGCGTCCCGAGGGGCACGGAGCCGCTCCTCGGGCAGCCCGCGGTACTTAGGGTCCGCCGGATTGGGCACACCGAAAATCACCTCCTCGCCGCAGGCCAGCCAGCCGCGGCCCAATGCCGATCCCACATTGCCGGCACCGATTATCGCGATTGTCATCAGGATCTCCGTTCGAGGCGGGTCGGTCTCGATTAACAGATGGCCGGACCAGCCGTCATCCGGTCATTCATCCGGGAGCAATACACTCAGTTCCTGCGCATCCCCTCTTTCAAGGCTGTCGTGTTGTATTCGATCATCCGCACATAGGTCGGCGCGGGGCCGTCGGGCTTCGAGAGAGCATCGGAATAGAGCGGCGGGCCCGGTGTTGCGCCGGTGTCCTGTGCAATCTCCTCGACCAGCCGAGGATCCCCGATATTTTCGACAAAGAGCGCCTTGATCCCCTCGCGGCGGATCTGCCGGACCAACCCGGCGACCGCCTTGGCGGTGGGCTCGGCGTCGGTATTGATTCCTTCCGCCGCCAGAAAAGTGATGCCATAGGCCTTGCCATAATAGGCGAAGGCGTCATGGCTGGTGATCACTCGCCGCTTCTCGGCGGGGATCAGCCCCAATTCGCCGCGCACCCGCTCGTCGAGCGCCTGCAGCTCGGCCTGGTATCCTTGGAGCCGCTGGCGATAGGCCTCCGCATGCATTGGATCGATGCCAGCGAGCGCTCGGGCGATATTGCCGGCGTAGACGATGACATTGCGCGGGTCCTGCCAGGCATGCGGATCCGGCACGCCCGCGTCTTCGCCGGCTCCGGCGGCCGTGATGGGCACGACGCCGTCACTGGCCGTCACGACGGTCCCGTCAAACTGCGCCGACCGGGTCAAGCGGGCGAGCCAGCTCTCGAAGCCGAGGCCGTTGACGACGAGGAGTTGGGCGCGGGCGAGGAGCCGCGCCTGATCGGGGCTCGGCTCGAAGAGATGGGCATCGGAATCGGGGCCGATCAGGCTCGTCACGGCAACCTCGGCGCCGCCGATCTGGCGCACGATGTCCTCCAAAATGCTGAACGAGACGACGGCGCGCAACGGCGCGGCGGAGGCCGGTAGGCTGCACCAGAAGAACAGCAAAATTATTGCCGCGAGCCAGCGGCTACCGGGCGGGGGCATGTTATGGCATATCACCCTTCGGCGATTGCGAGTGAGCTGCATTTATGACCGCACCCGAACAATCCTCGCTGATCCCGGTCACCTTGCTGACCGGCTTTCTCGGCAGCGGCAAGACGACGGTGCTCAACCATGTGCTGAAGCAGCCCGACATGGCGGCGACTGCGGTTATCGTCAACGAGTTCGGCGAGATCGGCCTCGATCATCTGCTGGTCGAGCGGTCGAGCGAAGACGTCGTGCTGCTGAACAGCGGGTGTCTGTGCTGCACTGTGCGCGGCGATATTGTCGACACTTTGACCAATCTGTTTGTCGACCGCCTCAAAGGAAAGGTGCCGTTCTTCACCCGGGCGGTGATCGAGACGACCGGTCTCGCCGATCCGGCGCCGGTGCTGCACACCTTGATGACCGATCCGATCGTCGCGGCGCGATACATGCTGGACGGCGTCGTCACGACGGTCGACGCGGTCAACGGGGGCGGCACCCTCGACCGGCAGCCCGAGGCCATAAAGCAGGCCGCAGTCGCCGATCGTCTGCTGCTGACCAAGATCGATCTCGCCGAGGCGGGAGCGCGGCAGTCGATGGAGCAGCGGCTGAACGCATTGAACCCGAGCGCCCCGATCATCCCGGTCGCCCAGGGCGCGATCGACCCGCCCGCCCTGTTCAACATCGGTTTCTATGACCCGCAGACAAAGAGCGCCGATGTGCAGCGGTGGCTGCGTGACGAGGCGTTCGAGGCCGGCCACCCGCACGGACACGAGCACCCCGACGTCAACCGCCACGACGACCGCATCCGCGCCTT
>JAFASL010000767.1 GCA_019244535.1 Alphaproteobacteria bacterium | reverse complement strand
TCGCCGCCCGCTTGCGGGGGGAGATGAGGGGCTCCGCGCACGGGTCCACACGGAGCGCCCCCGAGGACAGGTTTTGCGGTGAGAGGGTGAGCAACTGTTTCATTTGTCAAGCGGGTTGGCAAATTCGTGGCGGGGAGCGCAGGCTTTGGCGTTGAGACCGACCAGCAGCTTGCGAAGGCGGTGCGGATTAGCTTTTCGGCTTGCCAGCTGCGGTCAGGCGGTGGTGGGCGTCGGCAAGTCGCGGTCGTAGCCGCGGACCATGTCGGCGACGACGAAACGGATCGTCCGGATGCCGGCGCGCAGTCGCGCGTAGAGCGTTGCCGTTGCGCTCGCCGCCGTCGCGGCGATTGGGGGAGGCCAACGAGCTTGACTTCGGCAAACCAGGCGATGGCGCCGGTGCCGATGCGGTCGGCCTTTCAAGATTCTTATCGCCTCGGCGAAGCGGCGCACCGCGTGCAGGTTGACGATGACGGCCGGCACGCCGGTAGCCCAGAAGAGGCCAAAGGGCAGCCTTTCGTATTCGCCGGTCGCTTCCATCGCGACAAAGCCGACCTGGTGCTTGCAGCAGAACGCCGCCAGCTCGGCGATCCCGTCGGGGTCGCGTGCAAAGCGCTGCACCACCCCGTCGCGGCCTACCGGGCATCCACGGCGGCGCTGCTCGCATCTACTCCGCAAATAAGTTCGTCACGGTAACCTGCCTTGTATATGCAATCGAAGACCGAACGACTGTTCGATGGCGCGTGACACGGCGGCAGGCGGTCCCAGGGTCACCCGCGGTTGTTGCCTGAGGTGGGGCGGCGCCGCCCGCCGCGCACCGCGTCTTATCGGCCGGAGGAGGCGGTCAGCCCGGGTTCGGTATGGCGACCGAGCACGCGGCGAGCAGGCCGGCAAGGATGACCGGCAACCAGATGGCCGGTTCGCCAATACGGCTGTAGGCGAAGGCTCCTAGCGTCGCTCCTGCGATCAGTCCGGCCCATGGGATGGCCTGCAAGAGCCAGCTGGACCCAGTCGCATGTCCGGTCAGGAAATCACCGAGACCCTGGCCGAACCGGACCAGCACTCCGGTGACAAAAGTCAGGCTGACTGGGATCTTGCCGGCCCTGCGCAATGAGGCGTTGAGCGCGCCCATTGCCAATACCATCGGCTCTGGCGCTATCTCCAGAGCTGCGGCGAGCCCCAACAGGAGCCCCACGATAACAAGCACCCAGGTCAGGTGACGTCCTCCGGCGAAGGCGGCTACAGCCTGACCTGCCGCGGCGCCGGCAACAAAGAACAAGATCAGCTTGGCTATAGAACCGGCGTCGGCCAAGTCGTTCTGGCCCAGCGCGGCGCCAAGCTGTGTACTGTTGCCGCTCATAAACGAGACGAAGAGTCCGCCGAGATGCAGGTAGCCGATCGCATCCACGATGCCGGCGAGGGCCGCCAGAAAACCGGCGAGCACCAGCCCGCGCGCCTCGACCGGTTTTGTCACCGCTCCCCCTTGGTTCCGACCGCGATACGTGAGAACACTGCAATTGTCACGGTGTTAACCCTCCAGGGTGATCTTAAGGGCGGATGAATGCAGGTTTCGGAGCTGATGCTGCGCAATGTCACTCTCGTCGCAAAGGAGGACAGCGTGCAGGTCGCCGCCCAAGCGATTGCCGATCTTGATAGCCGGTTCATCCTCGTCGGGACCGACGACCGCGTCACCGGCATATTGACCATCCGCGATATCCTGATCCGGCTCGTGGCTCCCGGTCTCGACCCGGCAGCGACGCCGGTGTCGCAGGTCATGTCCTCCTCGCTCTTCACCTGCACCGAACAGGAAGCGGCGAAGATCGTCGCCACCCGCATGGCCGAGCACGGGGTCGAGCAAATGCCGGTGCTGGATGCAGGCGGGGGCCTCGTGGGAGTGATAATCCGGCGGGTGGCGGAGACGCTCGACCCTTCCGACGCCACTCGGTGAGCCGCGACCAAATCTTCACCCTCGCCGTCCTGGGCGGCATGATCGGCCTGTTCCTGTGGGACCGGCTGCGCTACGACCTTGTCGCGTTGCTGGCGCTCCTCGCGGCCGTGCTCGGCGGCATCGTCAAGCCCGATCACGCCTTCTCCGGATTTTCAAACCCGGTCGTGCCGCTGATCGCCGGCGCGCTGATCGTCAGCGCGGCGATCGCTCGGTCGGGCGCCGTCGAGGTCCTGGTTCGCTGGCTGACTCCGTTATTGCGCTCCTCCTCCCTGCAAGTCGGCGTGCTCGCCGCCTGCGTCGCGGGTCTTTCGGCCTTTGTGAAAAATGTTGGGGCCCTAGCGATTTTCATTCCAGTGGCGTTCCAGGTGGCGCGGCGCAACGAGCGATCGCCGTCGGAGTTTCTGATGCCGCTCAGCTTCGCCTCGCTGCTCGGCGGCTCGATGACGTTGATCGGCACCTCGCCAAACATGTTGACCGCGACGGTCCGGCAAGAACTCGAAGGCGCCCCCTTTCACATGTTCGATTTTTTCCCGGTCGCCTTTGGCACCGCGCTCTGCGGGATTGTGTTCCTCAGCCTCGGCTGGCGTCTAATACCGCGGGGCCGGCGCTCTGCGGCCGCTGACACCGCCTTCAAGATCGAGGATTATACAAGCGAGCTCAGGGTCGTGCCCGGTTCTCCGTTCGCCGGTCGAAGGGTGGCCGACTTGGAGGATGCCGCAGGCGGCGACGTTACGGTCGTGGCCATCGTTCGCGACGAATACCGGCGTTACGTGCCGGGCGGGAGCTGGGCGGTTCTGCCGAACGATTTGCTCGTGGTCGAAGCCGACCCGCCGGCACTCGAACAGTTTATCGCCGATGGCAGGCTCG
Source organism: Alphaproteobacteria bacterium (assembly GCA_019244535.1). Classification (GTDB taxonomy): domain Bacteria; phylum Pseudomonadota; class Alphaproteobacteria; order ATCC43930; family CGMCC-115725; genus AP-15. The sequence continues at coordinate 5,916 of JAFASL010000767.1, read as the reverse complement.
AAGTCGTCGGCAGCCAGGAACTGCCCGAGGCGCCCGAAGGCGCCGAGGTGCAGAATTCGGAGGCGAAACATGTTGCCGCTCTCGTCCCGGCCGAATCGGACCCGAACCGGCTCGCCACGATCGAGGCGGTGGTCACGGTTGACTCGGATCTGATCGGCCGTTCCGCCGCGGACCTGCATCTGCGTGAGCGCTACGGCGTCAACATCCTGGCGATCGGCCGGCGCGGCCAGCAAACCGCGGTGCGGCTGCGCCGCTTCAAGTTCCAGCTCGGGGATGCGATCGTCTTCCAGGGACGCCGAGCGGGGATTTACGAGACGTTGGCGGTGCTCGGCTGTTTGCCGCTCGCCGAGCGCCAATTGCGGCTCGGGCGGCGCCGCCAGCTCGTTCTGCCCGTCGCAATCCTGGCTTTGGCCATGGCAGCGGCGGCTTTTCGGGTGGTTCCGGCCGAGATCGCCTTTGTCGCGGCGTCGCTCGCGATCGCTCTTCTCGGCCTGCTGAGCTTAAGCGAGCTTTATGCGGCGGTCGAATGGCCGATCCTGATAATGATCGGCGCGCTGATCCCGATCGGGGAGGCGGTCAAGAGCACCGGCACGACGGAGCTGCTCGCCGGCGCGGTTTCCGGATTTGCCCACCACCTGCCCGCTTACGGCATTCTTGCGGTAATTCTCGCCGTGACCATGTTGGTTACGCCGATCCTGCATCACGCCGCGGCCGTTCTGGTCATGGGCCCGATCGCCGCCGAGTTGGCGCAGAATCTAGGTTACAAGGTCGATCCGTTCCTGATCGCCGTGGCGCTCGGGGCCGGGTCGGATTTTCTCTCTCCGATCGGCCATCAATCGAACACTCTTGTCATGGGCCCCGGAGGATACCACTTTGGCGATTATTGGAAGTTGGGATTGCCGTTGTCGTTGATAGTCGTAGGGATCGGCGTTCCGCTGATCCTGCTATTCTGGCCGCTAAGTTGAGTGGTGGGAATGAACCGCCGCTTATCGCGTTAATTGAAATAGAGCAGGCGACGACCAGCACGTCGAAGGAACAGTCAGACGGGTGAGGACCATGGCCAAGCCGAAGAGAGGGCGGTCGACCGCCGCGATAGACGACCACGTCGGGAGCCGCATCCGCGAGCGCCGCATCATGCTGGGACTGACCCAGCAGCAGCTCGCCGAGATGATTGGCGTGACCTATCAGCAAGCGCACAAATACGAGCGCGGCATCAACCGGGTTTCCGCCGGGAGATTGTTTGAGATTGCTCGCGCGTTGAGCGCGCCGATCACCTATTTTTATGAAGGTCTCGGCGAGGAAGGGCCGCGGCAGATCACACCGCACCAGCGGATGCTGCTGGAGATCGCCCGCAACTTCGCCGAAATCAGAAACGAGAAGCACCAGGAAGCCGTCAGCCAGCTCGCCCGCGCCCTAGCGAGCCGGTAACTCAGCTTAGCGGCAGCGGGAACTCGTCAAGATAGGGGAGGTAATCCTCCTCGACATCGACCTGCATCGTCTCGAGCAGGCGCACAAGCCCGTTATAGAACGCGATTGTGACCATCAGGTCGGTGAGCCGCTCGTCGTTTAGCTCCTGCTGCAATGAAGCAAAGGTCCTGTCGGAAACCGACAATCCTGTCGTCATCTCGCGGGCTGCGCGCATCACCGTTTTTGCGAGAGGTTCCAGCCCGCTGGGGCGGCCGGCAGTTTCGTCGGCGACCGCGCGGATATCGTCGTCCGAGAGGCCGACCTCGCGGCCGATCCTGATGTGATGCGAATACCCCCAGGCCGAGTGCGTCATATAGCTGACCTGAAGAATGGCGAGCTCGCGCAGCCGCGGGTCGAGGCGGCTGCCGTCGCGGATATAGCGCGCCAAGGTGTTGAGGCTGCGCGCTGCGCGCGGGCTGTGCGCGAGTAACCGGTACAAATTCAGATTGCGGGCCAGAAGGTCCTGGTGCTCGGGCAGCAGGTCGGATTTGTCGAGATAGGGCAGGCGCGCCATCTGTGGATGTCCTCCCAGCTTTCTACTCGGGTGCCCGGGCGGGGCCGACGAGAGTGGCTCCGCCATCCACGACCAGGGTATGCCCGGTAATGTACCGCGCCTCGGCCGACAGAAGAAAGCGGACGGCGTAACCGATGTCCCACCCGGTTCCCTCAACGCCGAGGACGGACGCGCGGCGCCGCGCTTCGCGTCCCGCTGGACTCATCTGCCGAGAATAGACCATCGGCGTATAGACCGGACCCGGCGCGACACAATTGACGCGGATGCCGTCCGGCCCGTGATCAACCGCCATCGCGCGGGTCAGCGCGATGACCGCTCCCTTTGATGTCGAATAGGCGGTGAGCCCACGCGGCCGCAGCGCGGAGATCGATGAAACATTGACGATCGCGCCGCCGCCCATGGTCTCCTTCATCGCCGGGATCGCGTGGCGCGAGGCCATAAACATGCCGTCGACATTGACCTGCATGACCCGCCGCCAATCCTGCGGCGCCACCTCGACGACACTGCCGCGCCCGCCGATCCCGACATTGTTGTCGAGGCAGTCGAGCCGGCCGAACCGCGCGACGGCCTCCGCGACCATTGCGCGAGCCTGCTCTTCGTCGGTGACATCAGCGACAAACGGAGCCGCTGTCCCACCCTCCTCCGCAATCATCGCGACGGTGCGCTCGGCGCGCCCGCGGTCGAGATCGACCACGAGAACCTTTGTGCCTGCGCGGGCGAGCAATATCGCCGCCGCACGCCCGTTACCGATCCCGTCATCCGCCGCCCCGCCGCCGGTGACGATCGCCACCTTGCCGGCGAGACCGAGGCCATCGTCGCGCTCGCTTGCGCCCGTCATCTCTGTCCTTCCATTTGCCCTACCAATACCCCACCTCAACCCCTCCCCCGGTAAGCGCGTGAGGGAATAGGAGGGGATTCGCTCCCCGCTTTCCGGGGCCGGGGCTCTTTCTCCCCCGCTCTCCACTTCCGGGAAAGGGCCGAGGTGAGGCGCAATCCTCCGGCGCCTCCTTCTCAGGCGTTGCCGCGCTGCTCGCGCCAGAGGCCGAGCTTCTCCTGCACCGGCCGGTCGGAATAGCTGAACAGCACGGCGTCATCCTCTGCACGGTGGGTGACCGGCATCCAGCTCGGCGCAACAAAGATGTCGCGCGGTTGCCAGCGGAAGGCCTGATCGCCGACGCGGCTCTCTCCTGAGCCCTCGACCGCGACATAGACCGTCCCATCCGTTGAGCGATAAGGGCCAGTCGAAAAGCCCTGCGGCAGGAATTGGATGAAGGTGCCGATCGTCGGCATTGCATAATCGCCGCTCGCCGGGTTGACGTAGCGCATCTTATGTCCGTGATACGGGTCGGGCTCGCCATTGCGGCTCAGGGTTTCGAGCGCCTCACGGGTGCGCGCATAGGGATAGTTGAACACCGGCGAGGTTTTGACCTCGGGCCGCCAGTCGACCGGCATCAAATTGTTGGCGAACCGTGCGGCGCTGTCGCCCTCCGGCCGCGTCACCGCCTGCACCTCGGCCGGCGCCTGTTCGGCGAAGCTTGCGCTCAGCAATTTGACGATCTGGATGTCGAGCCCATCGAGCCAGACCATCGGTTCCTCTGTATCGTTGCCGTGATCGTGCCAGGTCCATGACGGGGTGATCACAAAATCGCCGGGCTGCATCGCGGTGCGCTCGCCGTTGACCGCGGTATAAGCACCGTGGCCTTCGATGATGAAGCGCAGTGCCGATTGCGTGTGCCGGTGGGCCGGAGCGACTTCGCCCGGCAGGATCAATTGCAATCCGGCGAACAAGGAGCCGGTAATCGTTGCTTGGCCCTTCAACCCCGGATTTTCCAGGATCAGTACACGCCGCTGGGCCTCCTGCGCGGTGATCAGCCCGCCGGCTTGCATCAGATGCGGCCGGACCTCCTCGTATCGCCACAGCGCCGGCACACAGGACGTCGTCGGCTCGGCGGTGACGAGCGCGTGCAGTTGCTCCCACAGCGGCGCAAGATGGGCCGGAGCAATCCGCTCGTAAAAGGCTTGGCGTTCAGCCGTGGCCATGGCTCAAGCCGCCATCGAGCGTGGCCGCTCGCCGAGGGTGAAGCCGAGCTTGGCGAGATCGGCGATGAGCGCGGAAGATTGCGCCTCGTCGAGCGGAACCATTGGCGGGCGCACCGCCGCCCACTGCGGGTCGCCGTGGAAATGCGCGACAATGCGTTTCAATGCCGGCACCATCGGATAAGCCTGCAATGCCTTGCGCAGGGTCGTGATCTCGGCCTGTAGTGCATCGGCGTGCGGGCTGCGCCAGTTCTCATAGACTTTGCGGATGCAGGGAACATTGACATTGCCCGAGGCGGTTATGCACCCGGCGCAGCCCTTGCGCAGCGCGTCGAGAAGGAACACTTCGGAGCCGGGGAATACCGCAAAGCCCGGGAAGTGGTCGAGCAGCGCCGCCGTGTTGCTCCAGTCGCCGGAGCTGTCCTTCAGCCCGACGACGGTTTGCGGATATGCCTTGATCAGCCGCCCGACGAGGTCGAGCGAATACCCGACTTGGGCCACCGGCGGGATATGATATAGATAGACCCGTAGCGCCGGGGAGGCGGCCTTGTCGATGACCCGCGACACAAACGCGAAGATCCCGTCGTCACTGACCCCCTTGTAATAGAATGGCGGCAGCATCAGCACGCCGCTGCAGTCATGGCCGATGACATGGCGCACCAGTTCCGCCGCCTCGCTCGTCGAACAAGCGCCGGTCCCGGGCATCAGCTTGTCCGGCGGGATCCCCGCCTCGACCAGCGCATCGAGCAGCTTCATGCGCTCGACGGCCGACATCGAGTTCGCCTCGCTTGTCGTGCCGAACACCGAAAGCCCGCCGGCTCCCTGGTCCAGCAGCCAGCGGCAGAACACGGTGAAGCGCCCGGCATCCGGCTCGCCGTTTGGCGCGAACGGAGTCAAGACGGGGACAAGCACTCCGTGAAACGGCTGCTCAGCCATGTTGCGGCCTCCTCTGCCTAGTCAGCAATCGTGACGGCAATAAGTGACCGTGCCGCCCCCGGCGTCAACTCTCGTCGTGGATTGGAGGCCGGGTCACAGCACCGTCAACATCTCGGCGACGAGCGGGTGGCGGACGATGTCGCGGTCGGCGAGCCGGATCACCGCGATATGGGGCAGCGGATCGAGCCGCCGGGCAATTTCAGTCAGACCCGAGAGGCCATCGAGCAGATCGCTCTGGTCGGGGTCGCCGGTGACGACCATCGTCGAATGCCAGCCGAGCCGCGTCAGCAGCATCTTGATCTGGCCATAGGTGCAGTTCTGCGCCTCGTCGATGACGATAAAGGCATTGTTTAATGTGCGGCCGCGCATATAGGCGATCGGGGCGATTTCGATGGCGCCCTCGGTCATCAATTGCTTGACCCGCTTGCCGCCGAGCCGCTCGCTAAGCGCATCGTTTAGCGGCCGCAGATAGGGCGCGAGCTTGTCGTTGATGTCGCCGGGCAGATAGCCAAGGCTCTCGCCCGCCTCGACCGCCGGCCGCGTTAGCACGATGCGCCCTACCTCGCCCGCTTCGAGTGCCGCCACGGCGGCGCTGACCGCGAGGTAGGTCTTGCCGGTCCCCGCCGGGCCCAGCGCGAGCGTCAGGTTATGGCGCTCGATCGCCGCCATCAGCCGCTGCTGCCCGTCGCTTTGCGGACGGACGCGGCGGCGATAGCTCTGCTCGCGCTCCGATTCTGCGGGCAACTGATCGCCGGAATGACCTATCTCGGCGAGACGGATCGCCAAAGCGGCATGCGACGAGCGCTTTCCCACCAGCCTCTCCATTACGACTGCCATGGCGATCTCGATCAGGATACCACTAATTGAGTTCGATGACAGTATCGCTACAGGATAAGCAAATCAGCCAGCTCAGCGGCGGTCGTGATCGGCGTCGTGGTCGTGATCCGCGCCTACGCAGACGA